>JAIOTF010000351.1 GCA_021107195.1 Anaerolineaceae bacterium
TAAGGAATACCTTAATCGCACCCTGGAAGCTCTCCTGCCGCTGCTTGGGCTGCCACTGGCACTGTTACTTGGCGCAGGGATGCTGTTGGCCCTCAAAGTGAGCCCGCTGGTTGCCTACAGCGCCATGTTGGAAGGTGCAGTGGGAAGCGTCTCTGCTGTCACACAAACCTTAGTCAAAGCCACGCCCTTGCTGCTCGTTGGCCTGGGTGTGGTGATCGCCTTCCGGGGCGGCATCGTCAACATCGGTGGCGAAGGGCAATTGATCGTCGGCGCCCTGGCTGCCACAGCCCTCTCAATTGGCATGGACAGTTGGCCGCGCTGGTTGCTCCTGCCAGCTTGCTTGATCATCGGCGCGGTTGCAGGGGCGATCTGGGGCGGTGTCCCTGGTATTCTCAAGGCGCGCATTGGCGTAAACGAGATTCTCAGCACAGTGATGATGAACGCCATTGCCTTTCAGCTCTCCAACTTCTTACTGCGCGGCCCGATGATCGATCCGGCTGAAATTGAAGCTGGAACGCGCATCGCTCAATCCGCTCCGTTGCCGCAGCAAGTATGGCTGACCCGTCTGGTTCCCCGAACCACGCTTCATAGCGGCGCCATTCTGGCAATTATCATGGCTATCCTGGTCTATATCTTCCTGTGGCGCACAACCATTGGCTACCGCATCCGGGCTGTGGGCTTGAATCCGCATGCCAGCCGCTACGCCGGCGTGCCAGTCTCCTTCTACCAGGCCCTGTCCCTGATCTTAGGCGGTGCATTTGCCGGTTTGGCAGGTTCAGTAGAAGTGCTGGGCGTCCAGCATCGTATGATGGAAGGCATGTCCGGCGGGTACGGCTTCTCGGGCATTGTGGCCGCTCTCTTCGGCCAACTCCACCCCCTCGGCGCAATCCCCGCCTCCGTGCTCTTTGGCGGTTTACTTGTCGGCGGCAACAAAATGCAACGTGCTGTGCAAGTTCCCTCGGCCTTGATTGACGCTATGCTCGGCCTGGTGGTTTTATTCGTGGTGAGTGCCAATATCTGGGCACGAAAGCGCGCACGCAGGAGGGAAATCAATGGCTGAACTTTTCACCCTTCCTGTACTCCTCGGTATTCTCTATTCCGGTATCCGCCTGGCAACACCCTATCTTTATGCCGCCATCGGTGAAACTTTCGCCCAACGTTCCGGCGTACTCAATCTGGGCGTGGACGGCATCATGCTGATGGGCGCATACAGCGGCTTCTATGTTGCCATGAAAAGCGGTAATCTCTGGTTGGGTTTGCTAGCCGCGGCCGGCACCGGTATTTTGATGGGTCTCATGATGTCCGTTGTCAGCGTTACATTGCAGGCACAGCAAGGCATCAGCGGCATCGGTTTGCAGTTGTTTGGCCTCGGTCTCTCCACTCTACTCTTCAAGACCACCCTGGGCGGCGTTAAATCCATTTCCGGTTTCTCTCCAGTCAAAATTCCTCTACTGGGAGATATTCCCGGTCTGGGAGACGTTCTTTTCAACCACAACGTGCTGGTCTATGGTGCATTCTTACTGGTCCCGTTAGCAAACTGGGTGCTCAATCGCACTACTTTTGGTCTCAAGGTGCGTGCTGTGGGGCAAAACCCCAAAGCAGCTGATACCCTGGGCGTCAATGTTACCCTGATCCGCTATATCACCGTCACGCTGGGTGGCATGCTGGCTGGCATCGCCGGGGCATCGTTATCCATTGCCTTGATCAACCTCTTCCAGGAAAACATGACCAGCGGCATGGGTTTCATCGCTGTTGCTCTGGTCTATTTCGGCAGTTGGCGCCCTGTGGGTGTTATGTGGGGTGCATTATTGTTCAGCTTCGTCAATGCACTTCAATTGTGGATCCAGGTGCTGGGCATCCCCCTGCCATCAGATCTTGCAGTGATGATGCCATATATTCTCACCATCCTCGCCCTGACCTTCGCAGCCAACCGGGCACAAACCCCGGCCGCGTTGACCAAACCATTTGAGCGCGGTGAAAATTAGCCGCAGCCTGTACAATTCGTTCCGTAATCAGGAAAGGAAGGTAAAAAGATACAACAATTTTGGTAATAACGTCCTGTTACACAAAATTCAATTGGTTCGTTTCTTATTTTAATACTCTAAGGAGGAGTAGAAATGAAAAAAGCATTTTTTAAACTTGGTTTGGTCATGGTTTTGGTTGCCCTGTTTGCAGCCAGTTGTGCCGCCCCGGCCGCCGTCGAAGTTCCTGTTGAAGTAACCCGCATCGTTGAAGGCGAGACCATTGTCGAAGAGATCATCGTTACTGCCACTCCCGTTCCTGAAGAGC
Organism: Anaerolineaceae bacterium; assembly: GCA_021107195.1. Lineage (GTDB taxonomy): Bacteria > Chloroflexota > Anaerolineae > Anaerolineales > Anaerolineaceae > SMBSF63. Next base: position 2,290 of record JAIOTF010000351.1, read on the forward strand.
AGAAGGCGTTTCGTATAGCATTCGTCGCTCCCAGCTCAGTAAATGACATGGCCCACAGTCAGGCTCTATACCAGGCCTTGTTGAACATCCAGGAAGAAATGGGCGGCCCCGACGCTCTGGAAATCGCTTACTCTGAAGGTATGTTCAAGATCCCCGATGCCGCAGCCGCCATCCGCGACTACGCTGCTGAAGGTTACGACCTGGTCATCGGCCATGGTTCACAATACGGAACCTCTGTGGCTCAAATCGCCCCCGACTTCCCCGAAACAAGCTTCGCCTGGGGCACTTCCCTGGATACATTCCAGGCACAGGGTGTTGAGAACGTCTTCGCCTACCAGGCTGAATCACAGCAGGGTGGCTACGTACTCGGCACCATCGCTGCTCTGATGTCCGAATCCGGCGTGCTGGGCGTTTCCGGCCCGGTGGAAGCTGGCGATGCCAAGCTGTATGTGGATGGGTTCGAAGCAGGCGCAAAGGCCGCCAAGTCTGACATTGTTGTCAATATTTCCTACACCGGCTCCTTCTCGGATGTTTCCCTGATGGCTGCCGCAGCCGAGACCCATATCGGCGCAGGCGCCGACATGCTCACCGGTTCTTCACAGTCCGTAGTGGGCGCCATCGGCGTTGCCAAGGAACAAGGCGCTTACTGGTTTGGCACGCAGTGGGACCAGACCGAACTGGCATCTGAGACTGTGATGGCCAGCCAGGTATACGACTGGTCCGGCATCGTCAAAGATATGATCGCAGCCCATAAAGCAGGCGTAATGGGCGGTAAGGCTTACACCCTGACCTTCAAGAACGGTGGTCTGGTGATTGGTTACAACCCGGCCGTTGAAGTTCCGGCCGAAGTCAAAGATGCTGCCGATGCAGCCATCCAGGGTATCATGGACGGCGCCATCGATCCGCTGGCTATTCCCGCTTCCTGATGTTCGTTTCCCGGTCAGCCTGCATGTGCAGGCTGACCGGACTTTCTCAAAGGCTTCAAAATTGGTTATTGAAACCTTTGAGAATGTTCCCTGATCGTGTTGTCATTCTTTAGAAAAAGGTGAAGAGATTCCATGACAAATTTGCTCCCGACTGGCCTGCCCCGCATTGAACAAATGCAGATGATCGACATTGTTAAACGCTTTCCCGGCGTACTGGCAAACGATAAAGTCAGTTTTGATGTCAAAGCAGGAGAGATCCATACCTTGCTGGGCGAAAACGGTGCCGGCAAAAGCACTCTGATGAAACAACTTTATGGTCTTTACCGTCCTGACAGCGGCGAGATCCTGATTAATGGTCAAGAAATGAAATTTCGCTCTCCGCAGGATGCCATTGATGCCGGTGTAGGCATGATCCACCAGCACTTCATGCTGGTGCCCTCCCTGACCGTGGTGGAAAATGTCGCCCTGGGGTTAAAATCCAGCCGCGGCTTCAGATTAGACCTGGATGTGGTCGAAAAGCGGATCATCAAACTAAGCAAACAATACGGCTTGAAAGTTGATCCCCACGCTTACGTCTGGCAATTAGCCGTTGGTGAACAACAGCGCGTGGAAATCATCAAAGCTCTCTACCGCGGTGCCGCCCTGATGATCCTGGATGAACCCACCGCCGTACTCACCCCCCAGGAAGTCGACGAACTGTTTGAAACCTTCAAACAAATTGCCAGCGACGGGCACGCATTGATCTTTATCTCACACAAACTGCACGAAGTGCTGGCAATCAGTAACCGCATTACCGTGCTGCGTGACGGCCGCGTGGTCAACCAGTGCACCCCCGAAGGCGTTTCCAAAGCTGACCTGGCACAAATGATGGTCGGCCGCCCCGTCATCCTTGAATACGACCGCCCGCCCCTTAAACATGGCAAACCCATGCTAGAAATCCAGGGGGTCTGTGCACAAAGCGACCGCGGCACACAGGCCCTGAAAAACGTCTCGTTGACTGTTAACCACGGCGAGATCCTCGGACTGGCAGGCGTTTCCGGCAATGGGCAGCGCGAGCTGGCCGAAGCCCTGGCCGGTCTGCGGCCGATCACCGATGGCAAAGTACTGCTCAACAACCAGGATATAACCCATGCCTCACCTCTGAAGCATATTGAGGCAGGCCAATCCTATATTCCGGAAGAGCGTATGCGCGAAGGCGCTATCAAGGAATTCAGCGTGGCAGACAACTTCATCCTCGAAGATCATTCCAAAGAACCCTATTCCAAATTGACCTTTATGCACTTCAAGACCATCGCTGCCAAGACCAAGGAAGCTGTGAATTCTTTCAACGTCAAAACGCCCAGTATCGACACCCCGCTCAAGAACCTTTCGGGCGGCAACATTCAGAAGCTGATCCTGGCCCGCGAACTGACCCGCAAACCCGAGGTGTTGATCGCCTCCCAACCCACCCGCGGTGTGGACATTGGCGCCACCGAGTATATTCACCAGCGTTTGCTGGAGCAGCGTGAGCAAGGCACGGCCACCCTGCTCATCTCCGAAGACCTGGACGAGATCCGCGCCGTCGCCGACCGCATCGCCGTCATTTATGAAGGCGAGATCGTAGACATTGTTGATGCTCGCACCGCCTCACTCAAGCATCTCGGCTTGATGATGGCCGGTGTAAGGCCAGAAGAAGAGGCGGCCGACTGAGCTCGCCGCTGGCTTCAACAGACTCATCCAACACACAACAAACAATCTCCCGCAAGGCTGTCGCCTTACGGGAGATTGACTTTAATCGCATATTACATTTGGTCACCCTTGTATCTACTTATTAGCATAGAGCAGATGAAACTGCGCGTCGAGTCAAACATTGAAGGCAGTCAGGATTTGTGAAGCCACCTCTTTTTTGTTATTGCGAGAAGAGCATTAACCCAACGTAACAATCCCACCACTTTGAGGAAAATATCCACCCATATGCCCTTCGACAAACTCAGGGCACGGTCGAATCCAACCAAAAGACAACCGCAGGCTGAGCCTGCACTTGTCCCTTTGGGATCGATATCATACCCGAAGGGACATCGAAAGTTCCCTCGCAATGACATCCAGAGGGGTTTTTCCTAATCAACCAATTATCTAATCCCTGATTTACTTCTTCATCCCCGCAATCAACAAATCGATCCCCAATGCATAATTCGTCTCGCCCAATTTGACTGCCGTATCCAACTCCAGCAGGCGATGATAAACCGTCTCCAACCCCTCCATCCTGAAACGCCGCGCTTGGCGCAGGGCCTTATCAGCCACAAATTTCGACCTGATCTCGGCAATCTCTTTCATCGCTTGTTTGGCATCGCCACCCTCATCCAAAATCTCCCGTGCCTGGAGCAGCAGGCGAAACTGGCGCACCACCATGCCAAACAGCATCGGCGGCTCTTCCGCGTCCAGTAATTCATGGAATACTTTCTGCGCCTGAGCCCCATTCCCGGCCGCCATCGCATCCACCATCTCAAAGATATTCGGCGGGTTGGCGTACGGAGTCAGTTTTTCGACATCCTCAACCGCCACCGGCCGGGTGAAATCTACATACGTGAGCAGCTTGTTGATCTCAAGACTGGCCACGCGGGTTTCACCGCCCACATAATCCGCCAGCACCGAAGCTGCAACAGGCATGAAGGCTCCCCCCGCATCCTCGGCCTGTTTCATGATCCATTTGGTCATTTCACCTTTTTGCGGCATCTGATACGTGCGGATCACAGCCCGCGACTCAGGTTCCCTGGCCCATTGGTGCAGCCAATGCTTCTCGCCAAAAACCTGCCAGATTTTCCGCCACTGACCCTTGATCGGCACATTGCGATAATAATCATCAATCACCAGGATCAACACTGTCGTTTCCGGCAGTCTGTTCAAAAAGTCTTCGAATTGCTCCTGCACCGTCTTGGAAGTCAAACGCGCCAGCGGATTATCGATCACCACCACTCGCTGCTTTGCTAAAAATGGCATCGACATAGCAGCCGTGCGTATCTCTTCCTCACTGGCCTGCGCCCCGTTCAGGCGGGTAACATTCAGGTCAGCAGTGGCCGGGTCAGCGAAATATTTCACCATCTCCGCCACTTTGCGTGACATCGAATATTCGTCGTCGCCGTGTAAAATATAGATCGTTTTTGTTTGTTTGGCAGAAGAAGCCTGATCGCTCAAAAGATTGCCCCGTTTCCACACTGATCCGGAAATTTACCCTGTTGTTAACACGCGGTGCACGACCATCCGGCCGCGTTCACTGCGAATGATCTCAATGATCTGCATTCCATCCACCCGGGCATCCGTGGTCACCTTTTGCTGGAAAATCGGCCTAAACGGGCGAAAGATCAAAAACGCCACGGTCACCACCAAAATGACCAACGACCAGCGATCCAGCTTGTCACCCAGTGAATCGTCGTTGTCATTGCCCAACATTGCCAGCCAGGCCGCCGTACCGGCGAAGAACCCGGGCACCACATAATTGGTACCGCAGTTGGCATGTATCGCCAGTGCGCTTTCACCATTTTGCAAGCGGGCCAAAGCTTCTCCGGCTGCCTTCTGCAAGTCAGCAATGGGTACATCGCCTACGACCCAAAAACCACCTGCATCCGAATATCCCGCCAAGCGTAAATGGGGTGAGCGCCTGGCAAGCAAATTTAACGTGGCATGCTCCAGTGCGTGGTTACGGCGCATACAAAAAAACGGAGAACCCTTGAATAATTCTGATAATTTCGTCATAAAATCCTCTTCCGGAAGCTGGTTTTTACCCTGCTGTGCCATAAGCATACCACTATTCTAAACCGGACGCCAATTGAACAGAAATAGGGACAGTTTTGTAATCTGTCCTTACCGTATCGTCAATATTTCAACACCGATCCAATATGTCATTCTCCAAAAAACATGCCTATAATATAACCAAAGAACGCGAGGTAATCATGTACAAAATCGTTTTTCTCAGGCACGGAGAATCAGAAGGTGTGCAAAAAGGGCTGCTTCAGGGGCATAAGGATTTCCCATTAACGGACATTGGTCGGGAACAAATTGCAATATTGGCTCGCTATTGGCAGAAAAAATCTCTATCCCTTGGCAGAATCATCACCAGTCCTCTCAAAAGATGTAAGGAAACCGCCCAAATCGTTGCTACACAGTTGAATACTGCTGAAATCAGCGAGGAACCGTTATGGGTAGAGCGCAATTTTGGTAATGGGGAGGGCGCGGACTTGCAAACAATCACCGAGTGGTACAAATCCCGGCCTTACCCCACAGCTTTTGAGCCAATTTATGATACCGGGGAGAGTGAATGGACAGTACACATGCGCGCAGGCAAAGCCGTTGAGAAACTGATGTCTCTTCCCGAAGGGAATTATTTAATCGTTGCGCATGGCAACATCATCAGCGCCGCATTGCATGTGATCTTCGGTATCTTGCCTTATGGGCGTTCACTGCCTGTCGAAATGGCTTTGACTGCGGGGCATTATGCCAAACTGATTTTTTCCAAAGATACAGGCAGGTGGAGCTTAGTGAGTTTCAACAATGGGGCTTTTAAAAATGATTGGTCTCCCATTCCCAAACCAGATTCCGCTTTATAATTCTTAACATCATTCCTGCTACAAAACTACAAGGAGAAAACCCCATGTTATCCGCAGCACAGCGTAAAAACATGATCAAAGCTGTACTCAATCACGAGCCGCTCGACCTGCTGATCGAGAACGTGCAGGTCGTGGATGTCTACACCGGGCGCATCGCCCCCGGCACACTGGGCATCAAGGACGGCCGCATCGTTCACCCCAACGCCAGCGGATTCAGCGCCAAAGAGACCTTTGACGGCCGCGGCTGCTATGCCATGCCCGGCTTCATTGACAGCCATGTACACCTCGATTCAACCCTGCTCACCCCCGAAAATCTGGCCGAAATGATCGTCCCCCACGGCACAACCGTCATGCTGGCTGACCCGATGGAGATCGCCAACGTGGCCGGCATTGAAGGCCTGAAAGCCCTCCTGCTGGGTGCTGACCAGGTGCCCTACCATATTCTCCTCGAAGTCTGTTCGCGTGTCCCCACCGCCCCCGGGCTGGAAACCACCGGCGGCGAGCTGGGCCTGGCAGAAGTGCAGGAAATTCTCGGTTGGCAGAACAGCATCAGCCTCGGCGAACTTGACCCCTCCAAAGTGCTCGGCCTGCGGGAGGAATATCTCGGCAAAGTCGAAGCCGCCCATGCCCTGAACAAGATCGCCAATGGTCATGCCGCCGGTCTGGAAGGCGACGAACTGGTGGCCTATGCCTGCGGCGGGCTGGCCGACGACCACGAATGCGTCGATTATGAAGATGCCATCGCCCGCCTGAAGCTGGGACTGTCCGTCCTCGTGCGTGAAGGCTCAACCGAGCGCAATCTGGACCTCATCCTCGGCAAGGCCATGGAAGAAGGCCTGACCACGCGCCACTTCATGTTCTGCACCGACGACAAACACCCCGACGACATCCAGGCCGAAGGCCACATCGACTACATGGTCAACCGGGCGATTGCCCTCGGCGTCCCTCCGGTGGAAGCGATTCAAATGGCCAGCCTCAACACCGCTCAACACTTCCGCATGGAAGACCGCCTGGGCAGCCTGACCCCCGGCCGCTGGGCCGACGTGATCCTCTCAAAATCCCTGGAACACATTGTCCCGGTCGAGGTCTTTGTGCGCGGCCAGCACGTTGCCAGCCAGGGGAAACTCACCCAGCCCATTCCTGCCATCCAATATCCCGAATGGGTGCGCCATACCGTCAAACTGACCCGCGGCCGCCAGGCACAGGATTTCATTCTTAAGGCAGATGGCGACCAGGCCAAAGTGTGGGTGATCGAGCTATCCCCTGACCAAATCATCAACCGCCCCGGCAAAGCCGCCCTGCCCATTATGAATGGCGCTGTGCAAACCGACCCCGCCCAGGACCTGCTCAAACTTGCCGTAGTCGAACGTTACGGGAAAAACGGCAACGTCGGCGTGACCTTCGTGCGCGGCTTCGGCATGCAGAACGGCGCCATCGCGTCTTCGGTCTCCCATGACCACCACAACATCGTCACCGCCGGCACCAACGATGCCGACATGGCCGCCTGCGCCGCCGCCATCGAAGAAATGCAGGGCGGGCTGGCCATCGCTGCCAATGGCAAAGTCCTCGGGCGGCTGCCGCTGCCCTTCGGCGGTCTGATGAGCGAGAAACCTGCCGCTGAAGTGATCAAAACTCTGAAAGAGATGACCGCTGTCTATCATGAACTGGGCGGCACCCTGCCTGCCCCCTTCATGACGATCTCCTTTATCTCCCTGCCCACCGTCCCTGAGCTCGGCCTGACCGACATGGGCCTGGTAGATGTGCGTCAGCACGCCTTGATCAGTTCCTTCTGCTAAGAACAATCATCTGTAAGGTGGCGTGGTAACGCACCAGAAATTCATCTCGGGGATTTGGGAGGTTTCAAGTTGAAAGTAGGTTGTTGGTTCGTTCGCCGAAGGCGGTCGCTAACGCATTCTACAGACTAGCCCAGCCTGGTCATTTGACCTGTTTTTCCCTCTTTACCTTGTAAAAAGGGGATTTTTTCTGTATAGTGAAAATGTCGATAACTATATTGGTGTTTGCCGTCCTCATGTCCTGCATTCCCCTCATCTCAAAAAACTGCAAATCAGGCAGACACCGCCTCAGGAGAAATAAAAATGTATTGCGCCGTATGCAAATGCGAATTTGATGGTTGGACGGATACCTGCCCCATCTGCATGACGCCCCTGGTCGAAGCCCAACCGCCCGAACCTGCATCATCCACCATGAGCACCCTGCCTTATCAAGACCTGGTCGCCCTGGTCAAAGAAAATGAAGGGCAGTTAACAATCGATCTGACTGCGGCGGAGGTCGGCATGCAAAAACAACGAGCGTTTCCCTATCTCGGCTACGGCTTTGCCTGGGCCAAGCGGATGCAAGGTGCGTTCGAGGAAAACCCGGCAAACCTGATCGCAACCGAAATCGGCACAGACAAGAAACGGAGCTTTCCCTATTTCGGGTTCGGCTTCTCCTGGGTCAAGAAACTGGAAGGGCAGCTCTCGGGGAACCATGTCACTCTCATCGCCAGTCAGGTCAAACGAGAGGCCAAACAAAATTTCTTGTATCTCGGCTATGGCTATGCCTGGACGTGTGAAATGGCAGGGAAATGCGGTGATCAATTGAAAGTAGATTTCGTCATTACTGATATCGGCAGAAAAAAAGAGCGGGGCTTCCCCTATTTTGGCTTTGGCTTCGCCTGGGAAAATAAAGGGACGCTAACGATATCCATAGCAGAGTGAACCGTCCCCCAACCAGCTTAACTTATCAATCCTCCGTAACAAAATCCAACCCCGCCAGTGTTTAAAGAACCGGCCGGGTTGGGAATGATAGTATTTTGTGGTATGTCTTTTCGTTAAAAATCTCTTTCCAACATTCGTTACACAAAACAGATTTTATGGCAATGCTACAAAGATTTTTCCCGTACTCCAAAGATCAACTTCAAAAACAAAAACGTATCCAGAACCGTTTTCAGGAACCTGGAAACCAACCTGCCCGCGAAGTTTTTCGCCGGGAGCCAATTCACCATCGGGGGAATTACCACCCGATGCCATAGCTGCCATAAGATCAATTTCATATTTTTGGCTGTCAGCATCTTTCAATGACATCTGAAGAAGGGTAGAAATTGAAATCGCCTCGGCACTTTGATTTTCGATGGTCAAATCAACAACAAGGAATTTGTTTCCCGGATCAGGTTTAATGGCCTGGTCACCTGCAGGATATGAAACTTCATTTATGGTTAAACGCGTTGTTCCCAAGGCAATCACATCGCCAACATGATAAGTCTCTTGAAGTGTTTCACCGGCAATATTGGCAGGAGGCGCAACAGTGATCGGTTCTGCCCCAAAATTCACAATTGCTTTCCCTGTGACAAAAGCGTTCGCATCAAAAATAAATTGCAATCCCTGTGCGTTTTGCGGCACCTGAAATCCCACTTTACCGCGCACCTTTTCACCCGGGGCAAGCTCCCCTCGCAAACTTGCACTATCCATCGCGATAGAAGCCTTGATATTTACATTATATTTTTGAGCCGTATCATCTTTCAAATTCATTTGCCACAAAGGCGCTATCGACGCAGCCGATGAACTATCGTTCACGATGATCAACTCCACCGCCACAAACTTCTGTCCCTCATCTGGTACAACATTTTCACCGGCAGGAACATTCTCCCAACCCAAAACAATCAGCACGCGATCGTCAAATTGGATCACATCACCGATTTTGTAGATCTGCTGGGGAATAGCTGTCGGCGCTTGTGCCACTTCTTCCGAATCTGTTGACGGCGCAGAAGTAACCACCAGCGCAGGGTCTTTGCTGCTTCCACAAGCCAGAGTCACCAGCAGAAAAATTGCCAATGCTAACAAGGTTGCAGCCTTTTTAGTGCCAGGCTTTCCATTCATGATGTTTGTCCTCCGTGTAAATTATGTTAATCTTGTGGTTTTAATAGATTATACCCATGACCGCAAAATAATTTTTCCCAGCCAGCTACTCAATATCTTGTTTCCCATCCGGATTTTCTGTATAGTGAAAGTAAGTAATGTTAACCTGTCTGTTATCGGGAAAAACCCATACGGGTTTTCTGAAAGGAGGGTACGATCATGCCCGCCATCACAATTTCCAGAGAATTAGGCAGTCAAGGCCGGCAAATCGCCAAAAGTACCGCACAGGTACTGGGCTATCACTTCATGGACAAAAGCACCATCGGCATGGTGCTGGGCGAATATGGGCTGGTGGAATTTGGCCGTGAATACGAAGCGCTCCCCGGTTTTTGGGAGCGCTTCGACGCCCGCCGCATGGAACGCCGCGAAGAAGTGATCAACATGCTCAACCGCGTCATCCTTGCTCTTGCCCGGCACGGCAACATAGTCATCCTCGGCCGCTGCGGCTTTGCCGTTTTGCATGGCTACGCCAACGTGCTCAATGTACGCATTCAGGCACCGCTCCACCTGCGCGTCGCCCAGGTGATGAATGACCACAGCTTCACCGACAACAAGAGAGCAGAATCCTTTGTCAAGGACAACGACCAGATTCGCACTGCCTTCATCGAATCCTTTTACGGTGTCCGGTGGGACTCAGCCATCGCCTTTGACCTGGTGATCGACACCAGCAAAATCAGCCCGAAACAAGCAACCGCCTGGCTTGTCGCCGCCACAAAAGACCTGGAACAGAAAAAAGAAGCCGCTGCCAAAACCACCAGTACGATTTCCCTCGATTCCACCCTTAATGCCGCTATCTGCGAAGCCTTGCATTGCAACGACGCTCACTGATCACTACGCTGTAAATGACCTGAGCACGCTTGTAATTGCAGGGGCGATGTGTATCCCTGTTCGCAAACCGGTGTAAAATCAATCCATCTTACGCCAACCCCGCAAAGGACGCCCATGCCCATCCAGCTCGAACTCCTGCCCGATCAATATGCCGTGTGTCGCTTTGCCCCCCAAGCCCCGCTCACCGGCCTCATTCCCCCATCCGGATTCTTCGCCCTGACCCACACCGACGACGAACTCTCGCTGGTGGTCAGTGAAACCGCCGTCCAACCAGACTGGACGGCTGAACGCGGCTGGCGCGCCCTCAAAGTTCTCGGACCCCTCGATTTCAACCTGGTCGGCATCCTCTCTTCACTGGCCGCGCCCCTAGCGGCGGCCGGGATCAGTATTTTTGCCGTCTCCACCTACGATACCGATTACCTGCTGCTCAAAGCCGAAAAACTACCCGCCGCTGTGGACACTCTGCAGACTGCCGGCATCATCACCAACACCCAATAAACTTACCGCCCGCAGCTACAAGCTGCGGGCGATTGCAGGTTTTTCCACTGTCATCATACCGGACAAAATCACCGAATTTTTTCTTCCGAAAACCCCAGGATTTCACCGCGCAGGTCATCCCAGCGCAGTGCATCTGCCAGACCCTGCTCAATGGGCAGCTCAGCTTCCCAACCCAACAGCGCCTTCGCCCGGTCGGCATTGGCATACGATCCGGCCACATCGCCCGGACGGCGCGACGCTTCGCGTTTGGGCACCGGCTTGCCGTACACCTTCTCAAAGGCTGTCACCAGCTCGCGCACCGTGACCCCGTGCCCTGTGCCCAGATTGATTACCAGATACCCGTCTTCCGGGTTGCCTGCGCGTTCAAACACCGCATCAAAATCCTGCACGGCTTTCACATGCGCCTGCGCGAGGTCCCATACATGGATATAATCCCGCACGCCCGTGCCGTCCCGTGTCGGCCAATCGGTACCCGTGATCTCAAAAGCCTCCAGGCGGCCCTGAGCGGCATCCACCATTTTGCCCAGCACATGGGTGGGATTCTTCACGTGGATTCCCGAGCGCATCTGCGGGTCGGCGCCGATCGGGTTGAAATAGCGCAGCGCAATGCCCTGCATCCCGTACGCCTCGCAAAAATCTTTAAGCACCATTTCCATCATGTACTTCGTGCGCGCATACGGGCTGACCGGCTTAAGCGGCGATTCTTCGGTGACCATGAAATCAGGCACCACGTCATAAATGGCAGCCGACGAACTGAACACTACCCGTTTTTGACCGAGACGGTTCAAAGTACGGAACAATTCCAGTGACTTGCCCACATTGTTCAGGTAATATTCATAAGGCTGCGAGGTCGACTCGGGCACCACGATCAGCGCGGCGCAGTGGATCGTCGCCTGAATGTCGGGATGCTCTTTGAAAATGGTTTCCAGCAACATCTCATTGGCAATATCGGCCTGGTAAAAAATGCGATGGCGGGTGAATTCCTCGCGCCCCGTGACCAGTGAATCAAGAATGACCGGCGTGTGGCCTGCATCGTCCAACGCCGAACAGATCGTACTGCCAATATATCCTGCCCCCCCGGTAATTAAGAACTTCATTGGTTAACTCTCCTGCAATACTTGAAGTTGCGATGTACCCTATTGTAGCCGAAAATAATGGAAAAGTACGTATACAGGAAATAAATAACACGTTAACTTAGGCAGGCAGGAGATATTGTCTTTTGTGCCCGCCGTGAAACACGGGCTGGTCAAAAATGCAGCCGATTGGCCCTGATCCAGCTTCCATCATTTCGCCAAATCGGAATACTACGAAATGGGTTAGGGCGTATCCGATGATACGCTGGTATATGGTGAATAGTCCATCTGGTGCGGTCGGAAACGCTGCGCGGCAACCACACACTACAAACGAACTTGCCTCCCGATACACAAAACACCTCCCGCAGGCTTTCAACCCTACGGGAGGTGTTGATTCAAAATCTTCAAATATTCACTATTCGCCGGTGATCTCTGCTTCCAGAGCACCCTTGACTGTCGAAAACGGCAGGCCGTTCTCCAGGCAGAAGTTCTTGACTGTCAGAATGTGGTTGGGCATTTCCATCCCCAGGATCTCAACAATCCGTTCTTCCGGCACACCCGCGTCCAGCACCTGTTTGAAAGTCGTATTACCGTTGACCGATTCGGCTGAACCTGATTCGGTGTGCTCCTCTTCGGCTTCAGCCTGCACTGCTTCCACAGCCTCTGCATTTTCCGGCGCTGTCACCTGCAAAGTGTACTGGTCCAGAAAAGCCAGTGTCTCATCATCCAGATTGCCGCGAGCCTTGAGTATCTCCGCTGCTGCTTCGGGCAGGTATTCAGGTTCTGTCAATGGAAAAGGAAGGCCTTTGTAAAGCGCCACGAACAACTTCACTGAGCCATTCCCGATTTCCTGATCTTCACTAAGCTGATCCCCGTATAAGGATTCCAGGTCGCCTGTACGGAAAACCGTCATATCTATATCTTCCGGCAAACCAAAGGCTAAGCGCAGTTCGTCGAGCGGGATCTCAAAAAATTTACTCACTTCTGTGAAAGTGTAGGAGCCGCGAATGTCCTCGGGGTTATACTCCCCGTACTCCCCGGCGGCATCGCCTTTTTCAAGTCTGGTCGGCGTGCGGGTATTTTCGGTATTCCACAAGCCCAGGGCCGTTGCCAGGGCAATCCCGCCAAAGAGGACTACCAGGACTACAATCGTCATAATACGTGCGTTCATCTTCATCTTATTTTTCTCCTATTGAGAGAACCACGGTATCTGCCACCGGGCAAACCGCTTCCGAAGTACATTCCAGGCAACTGATGCACTGATGATCGCGGACAACCTTCTTCTGGCTGACCTGAATATTCATCGGGCAGTCTTCGCTGCATAAGTTACAGGAAATACAGCTCGATTCTTTGCGCCGGATTTTGAACACGCGGAACAGGTTGGTTACACCCAACAATGCTCCGTAAGGACAGGCGTACTTGCACCACGGTCGTTCAACGACCAGTGAACCCAGCAGGGTCACGCCCAGCACGATCATACCGGTCACGGCTACTTCGCCGGTCCAGAAATGGAACAACGCGTAATAGGGGTCAAGGTTCGAGAAGATCAAGGTGCCGCTGATGGCGGTCATGTAGATCACCCAGCCCAGCACCAGATAACGCAGGTAGCGCAGCACCCGATCGATTTTTTGGGGGATGAAATGATTATAACGCTTGCGGAAGATCTTCTTGCCCAGCTTGCCAAACCACTCCTGCACGGTGCCCAGAGGACAGACCCAGCCGCAAAAGACCGGCCCAAACAGGATCGCCAGCAGCAAGACCAGCCCCGCCAGCACCACAGATGATTCGTGAATTTTCTGCACGAAGGTGCCTGTTGTCACAAGCTGATACAAGGTGACCACGCCACCAAACGGGCAAATGGCATGTAATGAAGCCGATGATAAAAAGGCAATGCCCCGGCCTTCTTCCGCCAGGCTGTGATTGACCGCGATCAAGGCGATCAAGCCGAAAAAGAATATCTGCACTGCGCTGCGTATCCACAGCTTTTTGGATGTTTTTTTCTTTTGCACGATTCCTCCTGAAATGAAAACAATTCTGGTCAAACAATTTATGGTGAACAGATAATACCGGCCAGATATGAAGGGGTTGTGAAGTTCTGAAGAAGAACGCGTGGGATTTCAGGGCAGACATCCCCATTCAGTCGTCACAACAACCAGCGCCGCCGCTTTACGTACGTCCGCCAACAGCAAGTATAGGACACCATACCGGCACCTTATCAGGAGAACTATCCAATATCAAGCCGGGTGCTTCCGCCTGTCGGATGCGGAACAGTGGAATCGAGACCAACTACATCTTGCATTTATCCATTGCAGAATGCCCGCGAATTACTCAGCTCAGGTAATTTATGATATGTTTAATGACACATACTTCTTCTGCTCAGGGCTTGTAACAATGCCAAAAAATAAGCAAAAACTTCTTAAATTAGCTGCTGTCATTTTACTCCTCACACCCTACCTGATCTACATCGGACTCGCTATCCACACCAACCGCGGGCCAGTGGATTATGAAACCTTCATGAATATTGGCAGCCGCCTGCTTTCTGGAGGCGAAGTGTATGGGGAAAACAGTTACTATCCCATGCCCTATGTAATGGTGTTTGCCGTGTTCAGTTGGCTGCCGCGCCCGATCAGCATGGCGCTCTGCCTGCTTGTTCCAGTCATTACCGCCTTGCTCATCACAAAAGCCAA
>JAIOTF010000222.1 GCA_021107195.1 Anaerolineaceae bacterium
GAGTTTTGGGAAGAAATAATTCTTGTTGCTGGCTGCACTTCTGGCGGGCCTTTATTGGTCCGCTTTTTCTTTGGACGCCCATTGCGCATAAACTTTCTGGTAGCCCCACACGGCAAGCGAAGCACCAAAGGCAATTGTGCCCAATTTGCCGCCGGTACCGCCGAAGACGGGCACGCTGTAGAGGAAGATGATGCCCGTGACCAGCCCGGCGGCGAGCATCGGCAGCGGGGAGGAAAATCGCTTGGGCGCGGCCATGCCAGTAAAGGAGGCGCAGATCACGACCACGGCCAGCAGTGCCCCATTTTCGGGGAAGATGGCCGGCAGCAGCAGGCCGCCGACGAGGCCCACCGCGCTGGATGCCAGCACTGCCCCATGTTTGCGTACCGTGCTCAGCCAGTAGGTAAAGACGGTGGCCAGGACAGAAAGGATGATCATCTCACTGGCCAGTTCGAAAGATGGCACAGGGGAGATGAGGAACTGCTTTTGAAGGCCCAGTCCGGTTAACAGGGAGCCGCTGAAGGCGATCGTGCCCAGTTTGCCGCCGAAACCATTCAGGGCGTCCTCGGCGATGAGGTAGACCAGGCCAGCGATGCTGCCTGCCAGGTAAAGCTCCGCCGGACTGGCGAGCAGGACGGCCGAGCTCATGCCCACAAAGGAGCCGCAGTAGAGGGGCACGCTGTGCTTTGGAAAGGCGAGGGCCCCCAGTAATCCGATCAGGGCTGCGCCGGCCACCGGCCCCAGGCCGAGATTCTGACTGATCGCACAGGAGGCGCATGCGCCGCCGAGGACGGCGATGAAGTCGAGCAGCATCTCCCTGCGGGAGGCGCGGCTGGCGGAATCTGCCCGGATGGCTTTGGCTTCCTGCCACAGGGCAAGGAGGATGCCAACAAGAATGACTGCGACTACGACCCCGCCGATGGAATGCAGCACCCAGGCTTCATAGACGATGAAGCCGTAGAGAATGATCACAAAGGCGCTCAGCAGGATGAAGCCTGCTATCAGGCGTATATGACGGATGGTGCTTTTCGTTTTAGTGGAAGGCGAAGGCATGTTTTCCTCTTGTGCTTGATAGTTGGCATATTTCCAACATTATAGCGGATGTGTCTTGGTGGGGGAGAGCCCCGGGCTTTTTGCTGAAATTGTTGTATTCGCGCCCCTGCATCCTTCGACCCCATTCTAGGATTATAACAAGTTCAGGGCGCGGTACACTTTTCGCGCGGAATAACCGCAGGCTGAGCTTGTCGAAGCCGGAGGGGGCTAATCATTGGTCTCGTCCCTTTAAACCTATTTGCATTTTGAGGGAGTGTTTTTCTCTTGACAAACGCAAAAACATGCAATAAAATGCATATAAATGCATATAACAGCAAAAAAGAACGCATAAACAGGAAGAAAAAATATGACGATAAACGATTTGCCCCAGGAAAGACGGCAGCGCATCCTTGATGACCTGCGCCGGCAGGGGAAAGTGGTTGCAATTGAGTTGAGCAAACGCTACGGCGTTTCGCAGGACACCATCCGGCGGGACCTGGGCGCTCTGGCTTCAGAAGGCTTGTTGAAACGTGTGCACGGCGGTGCCCTGCCCATCACACCCATCACGATGGGGTTTGCAGAGCGAGACAAGCAGCCTTCACAGGCGCGCGCGGCGCTGGCCCGGAAGGCCGCAGAGCTGGTGCAGGATGGGCAGTTGATCATTTTTGGCGGCGGTACCACAAACGCCGAGATCGCCCGGAACTTACCAGGCGACTTGCGCGCTACGGTAGTGACTTTCAGCCCGCAAATTTCGCTGGCCCTTGCCAGCTATCCAAATATCGAGATCATCCTGATCGGTGGAAAGCTGAACAAGCGGGAGATGGTCACTGTGGACGCTGTGGCCGTGGCTCAGACCAAACAGTTTCAGGCTGACATCTGTTTCCTCGGCGTGTGCAGTTTGCACCCGGAGGCAGGATTTACGACAAATATGTATGAAGATGTCGAAATGGACCGAACCTGCATAGAGCAGTCCGGCGAGGTTGTCGCCACAGTGACCGCGGACAAACTGGGGACCACTTCATCCTTTGTCGTTTGTCCGATAGACAAGGTCACACATCTTATCACGGAAGCTGCTGTGGCAGACGATGTGCTGGCCCCCTATGAAGCACAAGGTATTCAAGTGACCCGCGCAGAATAGATCCCGGGTGATACAAACTTAATAAGGGAATGTTAATGAAGAAGATCTTTTCGGGGAACACTTCCCGATTGGCCGTACTGGTGGCATTTTTTACCAACGGCGCAATGATGTCCACCTGGGTTTCCAGAATACCGGCCATTCAGGCACGGCTGGATTTGAGCGAAGGGGAATTGGGTATTGTGCTGCTGGGTATGTCAATTGGCGTACTGACGTCGCTCTCGCTGGCCGGAGGCTTGATCGCCCGCTTTGGCAGCAATAAAATAACTTTGATCGGCGCGCTGGTCATGGCGGCTGCCCTGCCCTTTCTGGCGCTGGCGCCGAGCAAGGCTATGTTGTGGATCGCTTTGCTTGCTTTTGGCGGCATGATGAGCATGATGGACATAGCAATGAATGAACAGGCAGTGCTGGTGGAGCGCAAAGCTGGCAAGCCATTGATGTCCTCTTTCCATGCGGCTTATAGTGTCGGCGGTCTGGCTGGCGCCTTGATCGGTGCGGGGATGGCTTCCATTCGGGGGCTGACCGTTTCCCTGCATTTCATCATCATTACATTGGCTTTTGGCCTTGCGATGCTGCTGGCATATCGTCATCTGCTGCCTGCCGAAGCTAAAGCAGAAACGCAGGAGAAAAAAGCTGTGTTCAGCCTGCCGGAGCGCGCCTTGTGGGGACTGGGGGCGATTGCCTTTTGTTCCGCTATTTCGGAAGGGGCTATCTCCGACTGGAGTGCGGTTTACCTGACCCAGGTGATGCAGACGAACGCCTCCTTTGCCGCCTTGGGATTTGCAGCCTATTCCCTGACGATGACCCTGGGGCGCATGGTTGGGGATTCATTGAGCAAGAAATGGGCGCCTTCCAGTATTGTGCGTTTGGGCGGCCTGGTCGCCGGGTTTGGTTTGCTGGCAATCGTTTTGACAAAAGAAGCAGCCATTGCCCTGATCGGCTTTGCTGCCATTGGTTTGGGACTGGCAAATATCATTCCCCTGGTGTTTAGCGCCGCAGGTAATTTCCTTGGCATCTCTGCGGGCTCAGGCATTGCTGGTGTGGCTACCATTGGTTATGCAGGTTTCCTGGCTGGTCCGCCTTTCATTGGATTGATTGCTGAAAACACATCGCTGCGAATTGCGCTGCTATTGGTCACCGTGTTGGCCGGGTCACTGGCCTTCACTGGTAAGGCGCTCTCCACACAAAAGACAAGCAATACAATGGACGAAAACGCAATCGAAGGAGCGGCATAATGGGTGAACAAAGTAAACAATTTACCATCATTTTTGATCTGGGGGGTGTGCTTATTGATTGGCAGCGCGAAAATCTGTACGAGAAAATGTTCGCCAATGACGATGCGGGAATGCG
The DNA here is from genome assembly GCA_021107195.1 of Anaerolineaceae bacterium. Classification (GTDB taxonomy): domain Bacteria; phylum Chloroflexota; class Anaerolineae; order Anaerolineales; family Anaerolineaceae; genus SMBSF63. Next base: position 3,515 of record JAIOTF010000222.1, read on the forward strand.
TTACTTTCTGGATGAGGTATGTTCACTGGAATGGAACGCGCAAATGGATAAAGGCTATCCTTTTGCCAAAGCCATCGATGAGCGGGCTGCGCAGTTTCCAGATTATGAGGAGTATATCCGTGCTTATTGGACGCGGTGGGAGGAGATGATCACCGGCGAGATCAATGGCACAGTGGATATTCTGGCCAGTCTGCGGGAGCAGGGTTATCCACTGGCTGTGCTCAGCAATTGGTCTTCGGAGACTCATGCGCGGGTATACAAGCAGTTTGATTTTTTGCACTGGTTTGATACGGTGGTGATCTCTGGCAGGGAAAAAATGATCAAGCCCGACCCGGCCATTTTCAATCTGCTGCTGGAGCGCTTGCAGCGTCAGGCAGGGGAGTGTATTTTCATTGATGACACAATTGCCAATGTTCAGGCTGCCCAGGCGCATGGCTTGCAGGCTATTCAGTTCACCTCACCGGAGCAATTGCGCGCTGAGCTGGCTGAGCAAGGGGTGAGTGTTCTTTGATAAACAATTTTATTGGGATGTATTTCAAGTATTAAATACAGTATATTCAAACCAAAAGCCACTGCAATTGCAGTGGCTTTTGGTTTGATGGCTTCACTCTGTCTTTTCAAAATCATTTTTGACCAATGATTCCAAAGCGACCAGTGCTTCGTCGGCATCATTTCCTTCTGCTACAATTTTTATCTCTGCGTTTTGATTGACTCCCATAGTTAAAATAGTCAGAATACTTTTTGCATTTCCAACATTTTCACCATATACAACAGAGATATCACATAAAAACTTGTTAGCAGTTTGAACGAATGCAGAAGCTGGCCTGGCGTGTAAGCCGACCTCGTTGGTTACGATCACGGTTGTTTCAGGCATGGTTTTCTCCTAAGAGGTTGCAGGTTTGGTTTTCAATTAATTGCCTACTTTCCAAGTAGGCATTATATCTCATGTGTTGTAATTAATTTCAAATATTGTATAATATATGAAATTAATTTCATGTTGAGTATTGACTTAATTGTAGAATCAGGACGAATCTAATGAAAAATCAGCACCGCATAAATCAACTCACGGAAGTACTTCATCTTTACTACGAACAAGGTATGAATCAGAAAACGATCAGCAGGATGATTAATTGTTCGGTATCAACTGTCTCTCGTATGCTGAAAGAAGCTCATGACTTGGGTATGGTTGAGGTTATTATTAAATACCCATACGCGACGATTCCATCTCTGGCAAAAGAGCTAAAAGACAAATTCGGTTTGAAGGATGCCTATGTACTGCCTACTACTGGTTCAACTTATTATGATCTGGTAAAGAGTTTAGGCCAGGTTGCAGCAGCAGTTTTGGAAAACTATTTTCAAGAAAATTGCTTACTGGGAATGTCTCTGGGATTATCAGTGGCGTCTACTGTTCGAGCATTTAAAGACTCGGAAAAAAAGGGGAGCCAGATTGTGCGTTTTCAAGGAGCGGCTGATTTTGAAATTATGGAAGGCACAAATTTAGCGCAGGTCCTTGCTGAGAAGGTAAAAGGAAAAGCAATCGAAATTCCTTCTCCCTGGTTGCTACCGACAGCAGAAATTTGTAAGACCATCATGAATGATCATGCTGTGAAAAGAATACTTGAACTGGCTGAGAGTGCAGATCTTGGTTTGGTTGGTATGGGTACAATGAATCCTTCCCATTCTACAATATTAAGAAATCAATTGATCACTCTTGAGCAGCACAATCTTCTTCGTGTAGCCGGGGCAGTGGGTGAGATCTGTGGCAAACATTATGACCAGGAGGGTAATACACTCGATATAGAAATTAATCGACGGACTGTTTCAATCAGGTTAGAAAAGCTGAAGAAAATTGATACTGTTATTGGCGTTGCAGCCGGTATTTACAAGGTCGACCCACTTCTTGGCGCTATAAAGGGAGGTTTGATAAATGTGGTTGTGACTGATTCGGACGCTGCTCGTGCAATACTGATCAGGGATTGATTTTTTAAAGCTATCTGCATAAACATTGATGAGCAGCATGATATTTTCCAATGGAATCCGGATATTTTTTCAATCATATTATTCAGCTCATGGTTGTTTTATTAGCTTTGCTGAATACCCCGTAGCTCGCTGCGAGGGTTCCACGCTTTAACAAAACCTTGAAAATTCCTGTCCCCGATGCAAGCATGCGGGGTATTACGGGACTTTCAAGGTTTTGCCACTTTATTGAGGATTGGGTAAATGCCGATTCAAAAAAGTAAAAATACTTACACTCGAATTGGTGATAAGGAAGACCACAAACGTAATCAGATCATATCCCAAGCTGCCGGTAGACGACTTTTTGAAATGGTTTATGCCTGGCAGGCAGACCATTTTTTACCATTATTCGGAGTTTTGACAGATGCTTCACAAACAAGAATATTTGCAAAGCCGATTAGATTAAACCTCTGAGAGGCTGGTTGTTTATCTAAAAAAATTGGTTACCTTTTGCACACACGACGGAAGAGCAGAGAACTGAGATTGATCAAACTTATTAAAAACCTGCAAATAATTGCAAAAAATGCCATTGACACGCAAATATTATTTTTCTATAATGAATGAGAATAATTTCATGAAGGCGAGAAAATTTTCAACACTTTGGTTTTCTCATGCTGAAGTTTTACGAGGGGGAAACCGGTTTTGTTTGGGCAGAAGATTTCCGATAAGGAGGTTTGTATAAAAAATAATTAAATAAGCAAGAAAGGGGAGAGAAAAGAATATGTATTTTTAACTAATAATAGATACGGAGGAAAATCATGAATCTTGATGCACTTATGCAAAGCCTCAGCAATGTATTTAATACATTTGGTTCTGCGGTGTTTGTACCATTTATTATCGTCATCATCGCCTTGTTTTTGCGCGTTCCGGGCAAGAAGGCTGCGATGGCTGGTATTAATGCGGGTATCGGTTTGACTGGTTTTGGATGGTTGATCAATTCCTATATTCCGATCATTGTCCCTGCAGTCAACAATTTCGTCCAAACCACCGGGATCGATCTGCCTGTGGTTGACATTGGCTGGCAGGCTACTTCTGTGATTGCTTATGCAACGCGCGCGGGTATGATGTTCCTGGGCTTTGGTCTATTGTTCCAGGTTGCTCTGTTCCTGCTTAAGGTGACCAATATCTTTATGCCAGGTGACTTGTGGAATAACTATTCCTACATGTTCTGGGGTTCTTTGGTCTTCGCAGTATCTAAGAACATGTGGCTGGCCATGGCCGTTATGTTCCTGCTTGTTTTGTATAACCTCATTTTCATTGAGATGTATTCCAAGCGCTGGTCAACCTATTATGGGTACACCAATTGCGTACCCCCGGCGCTGCATATTGCTCCTTCAACTCCCTTTGCCATTGGTGGAAACTGGGTGTTGAACAAACTTGGTGCAAACAAAATTCGTTGGAGCCCTGCTGATTTGCAGGAACGCTTGGGTTTCTTGGGAGAGCCGATTACTTTGGGCTTGATTTTGGGTTTTCTGTTGGGCTTTTTAGGGCACCTCGGCGATATTGGTACCTTGGCCGCCTGGGGTAACATTCTTACTATTGCCCTTTCTACGGCTGCTGTGATGGCAATTTTCCCCCGCGTGGCGAATATTTTTGCCTCTGCATTCATGCCGATCACGGAAGCTGCTCGCCGTCAGACTACCAAAGATGTTAAAGAAGGCGACGATCTGTATATTGGTATCAATGATGCTACCGGCTACGGTGAACCTGCAACCTTGATCACGGGTATCCTCTTGATCCCGATCATGTTGGCGTTGGGTGTGATCTTGCCCGGAAACAAGACTTTGCTTTTGGTTGACTTGATCGCCATTCCGTTTATTATTCAGCCGATTATTGCTGTGACCAACGGTAATATTTTCAAGTCCACAATTTTGAGCGCAATCTGGTTCTCAGCCGGTTTGTATATTTGCACAGTGACAGCCCCGATCTTCACGGAGGTCTATGCAAAATTTGCTGCTGAACCTTTGCAGGAAGGCGTCATGGTAACAGCAGGTATGATTGCCAATAAGCCGATTGCAGGTGGTTTGATCGTTATGCCATCGTTGAATTTAGGTTGGGTTGCTGTAGGTGTTTTGGCTGCCCTTTGGGTTCCGCTGTACTTCTTGTGGAAGAAGAACAAAGTAAAGATCCATGCCTTCATGGAAGAGCAGGCTGCTTTGGAAGCTGCAGAATAGAAGAGTTTCTATAAAACCTGGGAGCTTGGGTGATTTCATCTAAGCTCCCAGCTAAAGGAATAGAATTAATGGGTATTGTTAAATTTAGTCAGGACATGGAAGAACTTAGAATTGAAGCGCAAGAAAAGGAAACAGTCATAAAACTTCTCTGTGAAAAGTTGTTGAAGAAGGGATTTGTCAAAGATAGTTTCTATGCAAACGTGTTGAAACGCGAAGAAGTTTTCCCCACAGGGCTTCCAACCAGCATTCCCATGGCAATTTGCCATACTGAATCTGAACATGTTAATAGTAGTGCAATAGCCTTTGGTACGATGAGTAAGCCGGTGGCATTTCAAGAAATGGGAACACCGGAAAGAACTGTAATGGCTGAAATGGTATTCGTTATTGCTTTGAAAAACCCGAAAGATCAGGTGCCCTGGCTGCAAAAAATGATGACCGTGTTCAGGGATAACGAAATACTGGAAACGATTCGGAATGCAAGTGACAAAGCAGAGGTAGTGAATTATCTGAATGATATTTTTTCATAAAGATTCATAACTGATAAAATTCTGTATCGTGTAATTTCATAGATATGTACCTGGAGGTATTGAAATGGGAAAAAAGACTCTTACTGTATTGGCTGTCTGCGGATCTGGTGTCGTTAGCTCTTCCATGATTGAACAGAAACTTGTCGATATTTTAGAACCACTGGCCAACGTTAAGGTGATTGGATTGGTATCTACATCTGTGAAGAGTTATGTGGATCGCGGCGGGTTTGACTTTGTTGTCACCACAAGCCCGATTCCAGGCGAAATCAATGTGCCAGTAATCAAAGGCGTTGCTCTCCTGACAGGATTTGGTGAAGATGCCGTCATCGAAGAGATCAAAAAAGTTGCGAAAGAGATATTAGCAAGTAAAGAATAAAGACTGCGATTAAATACCGTCTCAGGTTTTATTGGTATTACTACTGGAGATACGATGAAAAAGTTTTTGAAAAATCCAGATCAAGTTGGTATTGTTGTGGAAGATCTGGACGCGTTTCTTAATGCTCTGGAAGAGTTGGTGGGGTTGGATGGTTTTGAAGTAGTAGACTACCCCCCCGATGGAATTGAAGTGGGTACTACCTATTATGGAAAACCATCGGATCTTAAAATGAGGGCGGCCTTCAAAAATTTCGATTCTTTCCAATTGGAAGTTGTTCAGCCCGGTGAAGGCGAGAGTATTTATAAAGATTTTCTGGAAGAGAAAGGACCTGGCATTCATCACATCCGGTTTTCGGATGTGCGATTGGATCAAATTAGTGAAGCGTTGTCTCATCAAGGAATTCAGGAAATTGCAAGTGGGCGGGGGGTACATGGTGATTCGAAATGGACGTATTTTGACACCTCAAAAGCCTTGCAAGGAGTGATCCTTGAGATCAGAAGGCCAGCTTCTTGATTTTGAAAATTGACGGGAGAGGGTAAGAAATAGAGGAAAACATGTTGTATCAAGAGGCGATCAAGGAATTATCAGGAATTCGGTTTACTGTTACATATTCATTTTTTGGCGATGAGCAGGAAGCGCACGCAAGTGCTGAAAGCACTTGTGTTGAGCAAACAATTGAATTTCCCCCAGAATTACTGCCTGATAATTCCTATTGGGAAGCGTTTAGAGGCCGCATAGAATGCTTTGAGAAGCTTGAAGAACAACGATATATGGCAAAGATCAGTTATGCGATGGAAGCTACTTCACCGGATATCGTTCAAATACTCAATGTGATCTATGGAAATATTGCCCAAATTCGAAAGATTCGTGTGGAGGATGTGGAATTTCCGCCCGAGATGCTGGCATATTTCAAAGGGCCTCGTTTTGGGCTGGAAGGTATCCGGGAATTATGCGGGGTGCCAGACCGTTCCATGATTTGCGCCACGCTCAAGCCGATGGGTTTGACAGTTGATGGTTATGCAGAGATGGCTTATGAGTTTGCATTGGGCGGGTCTGACATTATTAAGGATGATCATGGAATAACTGATCAGTCCTTTGCCCGGTTCGAACAGCGTGTTGAGAAATGTGCCCAGGCTGTTTTGAAGGCGAATGCTGAAACAGGAGAAAATTGTTTGTATGCCGCAAACGTATCTGCCCCCGCAGATGAGATTGTAGCTCGTGCCTTGTATGCCAAGAGCGTGGGAGCAACAGCTTTGCTGGTTCTGCCTGGCCTGGTTGGGTGGGATATGGTTCGCTTATTGCGTGAAAACGATGAATTGGCTTTGCCCATTCTTGTTCACGGAGCGCTTTCTGGAATATACTTCTCAAGTTTTCAAGCAGGATTCTCAGCTCCGGTTGCGTTTTCGATTATCCCGCGTTTAGTGGGCGCAGATGTTTATATTATGCCTAATTATATTGGGCGTTTATATTCTACTAAACAAGAATGCTTAAATGCTGCTGCCGTGGCAAAGCGTGAAATGGGACATATTAAGCCAATTTTCCCTGGGACAGGAGGCGGCACTACGCTTCAAACCATTCCTGAATTGATGGAATTTTACGGTAAAGATATTTTTTATATTATGGGTGGCGGCTTGCATCGCGGAGATTCGTTGGTTGAAAGCTGCAGAAGTTTCAGAAAGATGCTTGAGCGTTAGCAGTAAGCGTTTACCTGGCAATATTTGTCTTCAAAACTGAGGCTGTAGCAAGCTCTTGATTAAGCAAAAAGGCACTCATTTTTTGAGTGTCTTTTTGTGTACTTGGAAAAGCAGAATTGCATCAGCAGCTTGGACATTGTTAAACTGCAATGCTGCTGGTGTACAATAATTATCAGACAAGATATTGTCTCGATAGTTGTGATTTAAGATACACAACATGAGAAAAATGCGGTAAATTAAGCATATGCAACTTCCAATTATACAACCCGCCCCCATTATTACGGAACACAGTTCCGCATTTCAGGATTTGTTCA
>JAIOTF010000161.1 GCA_021107195.1 Anaerolineaceae bacterium
ACACTGGATTATGTCACGCCATCTTTTCCAACCTGGAATCTGCCCTGACCAAACCATGAATTCCTGCTACAAATGCAAAACCCTGCAAAATGATCAACTTGCCAGGGATAATCAACGCTCATTTCACCTGTCCCAATGCAATCCGCAACTGTACTTTCGCAATGGGACAGGATTTATCGCAACACTCATAGAGACCATAATGACCCAACGTACAACCTTTACTGAAACGACCCTGGAAAATGGTTTAACTGTATTTTTGAAGGAGATCCATACTGCCCCTTTGATCAGCCATTGGGTATGGTACCGGATCGGTTCACGCGATGAAGTGCCAGGCAAGACCGGCATTTCTCACTGGGTAGAACATATGCTGTTCAAAGGGACATCCCGCTTCCCATCCAGCACCCTGGACAAGGCTGTCTCCCGCAATGGCGGCCACTGGAACGCCATGACCTACCTTGACTGGACTGCTTGTTATGAAAAGATGCCCGCTGATAAGATTGACCTCGCACTCGACCTGGAATCAGACCGTATACAGAACTGCCTCTTTGATCCGGAAGAAGTGGAATCGGAACGTACCGTGATCATTTCGGAACGGGAAGGGCACGAAAACACGCCCTATTTCCGTCTGGATGAAGCCATCCAGCAGCAGGCCTTTGACACCCATCCTTACCGCAATGAAGTCATTGGCGAAAAACAAGACCTGCTCACAATCACACGGGACGATCTCTACACTCACTACCGCACATATTACACCCCCGGCAACGCCGTGCTGGCCATCGCCGGCGACTTTGATACACAGTCCATGCTCGCCAAAGTTGAGCAATACTATGCCAGCATCCCTGCCGGCCCTCATCCGCCGCGCCCAGCCCAGCTTGAGTCCCCCCTCGCAAAAGAAAGACGGGTTGAAGTCACCGGGCCAGAAGAGACCATCCTTCTGCAAATTTCTTACCGCGCCCCGGCTGCCATCCAGCAGGATTTCTTTACCATGACCATCCTCGACAGCCTGCTCTCTGGCCCATCCAGCTTGAACATGTTTGGCGGCGGCAGTATCTCCAACAAAACCAGCCGCCTCTACCGGGCACTGGTGGAACAGAATCTGGCCGTAGCCGTCAGCGGCGGCATGCGCGCCACTATTCACCCTTTCCTCTATGATGTCCACATGGTGCTGCCGCCTGGCAGTGACCCGCATCCCGCACTGCAAGCCCTCGACGATCAGATCAACAGCCTGCAAGAATCCCTGGTCACCACCAATGAGATCCGGCGAGCGACCAAACAGGCGCGTGCCCTCTTTGCTTATGGCAGCGAAAACATCACCAATCAAGCCTTCTGGATGGGCTATACCAATATGTTTGGCAAATATGACTGGTTCCTGAATTATGTCAGCGAACTGGAAAAGGTCACACCCGAAAAAATCCTGCAAGCCGCCCAAACCTGGCTGAACCCAGCCCGACGAGTGGTCGGAACTTATCTCCCCGAAAATCACACAGGTGCTGCATGACAATCAACATCCATTCCCTCCCTGGCCCTGAGAATATCATCCGCCGTGAATTAAGCAATGGCATCACCATCCTGATGCGCACCAATCCCGAAAGCCCTTCCATCTATCTGAACGGCTTTCTTGATGGCGGCAGCATCTTTGACCCGGCAGAACAACTTGGTCTGGCCAATTTCACCGCCCTGGCATTGATGCGCGGCACGCTCCAACATAATTTCCAGGAGCTGTATGACCTGCTGGAAACCGCCGGAGCATCACTCCACTTTGATTCTGCCGTGCACAACGTCCGTTTCGCAGGGCGCGCACTGGCTGAAGACTTGCCCCTGCTGCTTGGGCTGCTGGCCGAGTGCCTGACCCAGCCCGTATTTCCGGAAAAACAATTGGAAAAACTGCGTGCCCAGCTCTTCACCGGTCTGACCATGCGCAATCAGGATACCGGCGCAATGACTTCCCTTAACTTTGAAAAGCTGCTCTTCGACAATCATCCCTACAGCCGCCCTGTGGAAGGGCACATCGAAACCCTGCAAAACATTCAACGTCAGGACCTTGTTAACTTCCACAAAAAACACTACGGGCCGCGCGGCATGACAATTGTCATCGTCGGCGGAATCAACCCCGAAGCCGCCATTGCCCACGTGCAGCAAGCGTTGGGAAGCTGGCAAAACCCATCACAAATTGCCCTGCCGAAGCATTCAACCCTGCCTGATTTTCCACCGCCAACCACCCGCCGCCATATTGAGCTGCCCGGTAAAAGTCAGTCCGACCTGATGATTGGCAGCTTTGGCCCGCTGCGCAGCTCGCCAGATTATTTGACCCTGGCCGTGGGCAACAATATTCTCGGCCAATTCGGCATGATGGGCCGCATCGGCAGCAGTGTCCGCGAAAAAGCCGGCCTGGCCTATTACGCCAGCACCAGCCTCAACGCCTCGTTGATCGGAGGTTCCTGGCTTGTCGCTGCAGGGGTCAACCCTGCCAATCTGGAACACGCCACCGACCTGATCCTGGTGGAACTGGAACGTTTTGTCACCGAAGCTGTCACCGGTCAGGAACTCTCAGACAGCAAAGCCAACTTCATCGGCCGTCTGCCGATGGCCTTTGAATCCAACGCAGGTGTCGCCAGCGGTCTGTGGAATCTGGAGCGTTTCCAGCTTGGCCTGGATTACTATCAACTTTATCCGCAAAAGATCGAAGCCGTCAGCGCTGAAAAGATTCTGGAAACCTCGCGCCGCTATCTGGACCCGCAGCGGCTGGTCATCGTCAATGCCGGCACCACGCCCGGCACCCCTGCAGGAGGAACCGAAACTTGATCCTGCGCACCGGTGTCGACCTGATCGAGATCAACCGCCTGGCCGATTTGAATCCCAAAATCCGTGCCAGATTTCTACAACGCGTCTATACACCAGCCGAACTGGCCAGCAGCGGAACCTCCAATGCCAGTCTGGCTGGCCGCTTTGCGGCCAAAGAGGCAGTCGCCAAAGCCCTCGGCACCGGCATCGGCCCCGTGCGCTGGCAAGAGATCGAGATCTGCGACGGTCCGCAAAGCGAGCCGCTCTTACGACTGCATAGCGCAGCCCAGGAGATCGCCACACAACTCGGCCTGCACACCTGGTCAATCAGCATCAGTCATACTGCCACCCACGCTGTGGCAATGGCCGTCGCATTAGGCGAAGACACTGACGTGAAAGCCGGTCAGCGATGAAGATCCTCGCCGTGAGCGATATCGAGCTGCCACTCATCTACGGCCCCAACATTCGCGAACGATTTCACGATGTGGACCTCGCCATCGGCTGCGGCGACCTGCCTTACTACTACCTCGAATACATCATCAGCATGCTCGACGTTCCCCTCTATTACGTGCGCGGGAACCACGCCCACAAAACAGAGGTCACATGCTTTGGTGAACGAAAATACCCCTGGGGCGCAGATGACCTGCACCGCCGCGTCCGGCAAAATGCCTCAAACCTGATCATGGCCGGCATCCAGGGCTGCCAACGATACAACACCGGCCCTTACCAATACACCCAGGGGCAAATGTGGGCACTTGTCCTCAGTCTCGTACCGAAGCTCATGCTGAACAAGCTGGTTCACGGCCGCTTCCTGGACATCTTCGTAACCCACGCCCCTCCCTGGCAGCTTCAAGACATGGAAGACCTTCCCCACCAGGGCATCAAGGCCTTCCGCTGGCTGGATAAAGTCTTCCAACCTGCCCTGCACCTGCACGGGCACATCCACATCTACCGCCAGGTATCGCCCGTCCAAACCATGTTTGGCAGCACCCGCATGATAAACGTCTTCGGCTTCCGCGAAATCACCCTGGATGACCACAGCCTGGCACGCGGAAAATTTAAAATCCTTACCCCCGAATATAAATCGACGGAACTCCTCAAGCAGAAGTAGTTAGTTCTTTCTCCCCCCTAACAAAAAATTTCCCATGACCTTGAATATCAAGGTCATGGGAAATCCATCCCTGATGCTCCTCAAAAGGATCAGCGTCCGGCAGTTGTTGCCTCGCCAATCCCCAGCCAGAGATGATTGGGCAGCACCATCTGGTGCGGTTTCACCTCAATGCCTGCCGACTTATCCAGCGGATCAGAAAGCATACTGGGATGCACAAAACACAGCGTTGGCTTGCGCCCATACTTCTTCTGATAATACGCCGCCGCCTTCTGAATTCTCACCGGCAGCTCAACCTTCGTATTATTGTCAAACCACAACATGCCGATATCCATATTGTCCTCCACAAGCTTAACTGTTGCAAAAAGTGAACCAGGTTTACATTAAAGAACGTATGTTCTATTATAACAGAACATACGTTCCAAATCAAGTGTTTTTTATAAAATTCCTGGTTTTCAAGATTGTCCATGAGGCACATACCCTGCTCAACCAAATAGGCGGCAGTAAGGACAGGTTTACACGAAGTGCCTTGCAACGTGCCCGCAGGGTTTGGGCAACCCTCTCCTTACTCAACGAAGTTTTCATTAGAGGATCAAACATCACCTCCCAGCCTCCCGCATGATGATGTCATTACGAAAGATCTGCAGCGACCGCAGTTGCCCCGGCACGGCCGTACTAAACATGCATGATATGCATCTGCACGGATTTGAGAATTTCAGCATGCGATTGCTCATCAGAAAGTGGTATGATGAAAATCTGACACTGCACAGTCCCCCAGGCCTGTGCCACTTCAGGAGGATAGTATGTTCGTTTTTCTATCTAAATTCCTGCCCCAATTCATCTATCCGGCAGGTCTGGTCTGTCTGTTGCTCATTCTGGCCCTCATCTTCCAGCGCCGCAAAAAATGGCAAAACACTGTCATCGGCCTGGCGCTGGCCGTACTGATCATCGCCGGCAACCGCTGGGCAGCCTATGGCCTGACCCGTTCACTGGAGTGGCGCCACCTGCCCCCTGCCGAACTCCCGCAAGTCGAGGCCATCGTCGTGCTGGGCGGTGGCACCGAGCCCCACCAGTCACCGCGCCCCATCGTTGAACTGAACAGCGCCGGTGACCGGGCACTGTATGCCGCCTACCTTTACCAGCAAGGCCATGCCCCCCACCTGCTGCTCAGCGGCGGCAATATCGATTGGCTCTATGCCCAGGAAAGCACGCCCGCAGGTCAAATGGCCGCTGTCCTGGAGATGATGAACGTACCCGCCTCTGCCATCTGGCTTGAGCCCGAATCGTTGAATACCTACGAAAACGCAGTTAACTGCGCCCGCATTCTCGCTGACAAAGATATCCAACGAATCATTCTGGTCACCACAGCCACCCACATGCCTCGCGCTGTTGCCCTCTTTGAACACCAGGGAATAGAAGTCATTCCGGCCCCAACTGACTTCAAGATCACCGAAGAGAACTGGCAAAATCTCTTCCAGGCAGACCTTTCAGCCCAATTGACACACCTCATGCCCAATGTGAGTAGTTTGAACATGACCACCACCGCCTTAAAAGAATACCTGGGCATTTTCACCTATAAACTCAGAGGCTGGCTGTGAGCGCCGGTGCCCAAAAAAGGATTTTCTTGCCATTTTCGGCAAATTTAGGGTATGCTTAATAAAGTTATTATTTCCAGTGATGTTCTTCCACCTAACAAGAAAAGATAAGAAGAACATTCGCCACCATCCAATAAGGAGGTCTTTGTGATAAACGATACGCTCAAAGAAGGCAAGGTACGTATGAAGGGCGCCATTCAATCCTTCGAAGATGACCTGTCCGGGATTCGCACGGGACGCGCCTCACCGGCTCTGGTGGAACGGCTCTCCATTGAATACTACGGAGCGCCCACCCCTTTGCAGCAGTTGGCCAGCATCAGCGTGCCAGAACCACGTCAGCTATTGATCAAACCATTTGACGCCAGCAGCCTGAAAGGGATTGAACGAGCCATTCTTGCCTCTGAACTGGGCCTAACCCCCAACAATGACGGCAAAGTCATCCGGCTCAATTTACCAACACTGACCGAAGAACGCCGCCACGAACTGGCACGCGTTGTGAACCACCGCAACGAAGAAGCCCGCGTCTCTGTCCGCAACGTACGCCGGGACCTGATCAAAGATTTGCGCGAATTTGAAAAAGAAAAAATGATCTCGGAAGATGACCTCAAACGCGGTGAAGACGATTTGCAAAAACTGACGGATGAAATGATCAAAAATATCGACGAGATTGGCGACCGCAAGCAAAAGGAGATCATGGAGGTTTAATCCCCCGTCACCTGCATATGAGCGAATTATCTGAAACCACATTAGACAAAGTCCCTGTTCATGTCGGAATAATCATGGATGGCAACGGGCGCTGGACCGCTGAACGCGGCCTCCAGCGTCTGGCTGGCCACCGTGCCGGCGTCGAAAACCTGCGTGCCATCATCCGCGCTTCCGTCGAGTTTGGCATCAAGTACCTCACTGTCTACGCTTTCTCCACTGAGAATTGGGGACGCCCGCGCGCCGAAGTACGGGGATTGATGCGTCTGCTGGCGGAAGCCATCGAAAAAGAATTGGCTGAATTAAACGAACAAGGCGTGTGCATTCGTCACCTGGGCCACATGGAAGGCGTGCCGGGAAACCTGGTAAAAAAGATCACCGATGCTGTCGAAGCCACCAAAGACAACGACCGCCTGATACTGAACGTCGCATTCAACTACGGCGGCCGGGATGAGATGGTGCGCGCCATTCAAAGCATGATCCGCGATGGATTGCAGCCCAAAGAGATCACCGAAGAACGCATCAGCCAATACCTGTTCACCAAAGACATCCCCGACCCCGACCTGGTCATCCGCACTTCCGGCGAGTTTCGCACTTCCAACTTCTTAATGTGGCAGGCAGCCTATGCCGAGTGGTACATCACCCCCGTCTATTGGCCGTCATTTGGCAAAGAAGAACTGCGCAAAGCTTTGCTCAACTACGCCAATCGTGAACGCCGTTTCGGAAAAACCTCCGATCAAGTTAAAGGCAGCTAACGCTTGACCAAAAGGCTGGCCTCCGCCATCGTCCTGCTCCCCATTGCAATCACCCTGATCATCATTGGAGGGTGGCCGTTTTATTTCCTCATCATTGCCAGCATCGGGCTGGGCGCCAGAGAATTTTCCCGCCTCTTCCATCAAAACAAACAATACAATCCTTCCAATCTGCTAATCATCAGCGGAGCAATGTTGCTCACCCTGAGCCGTGCCCTATGGGGCTTTGCAGGATCAGAAACTATCCTCACCCTGCTCATTCTGGCCGCCATGGGGATCCACATCATCCACCGGGAACGCGGCCAGATTAATGCCGTCATTGACTTCTGCATCACCATCGCCGGCATGTTCTACATCGGCTGGTTAGGCGCCTACATAATCTCTCTACATGCCCTGCCCGACGGCAGATGGTGGCTGGTGATCAGCCTCAGCGCAATATGGATCGCGGATGGCGGTGCATTCTTCATTGGTACCAAATTCGGCAAACACCCGCTAGCCGCCAACATCAGCCCCAAAAAATCCTGGGAAGGCTACTTGGGCGGAGTGATCGCCACGGCTTTTTTCACCCCCCTGCTCGCCTACTTGTGGCAAGGCAACGCGCCCAGCATTACCCCCCTCAAAGGCTTGATTTTAGGCATCGGCGTAGGGGTGCTGGCCCCGCTGGGAGATCTGGGCGTCAGTATGGTCAAACGTTATTTCAACGTGAAAGATTCAGGAAAACTCATCCCCGGTCATGGTGGTGCGCTTGACCGGCTGGACTCGATTCTCTGGGCAGTAGCCCTTAGCTACCAACTTATCACCTGGTTCTTCTAAACTCAAACTTTTTCACCCCCGCCTCTACCAGATACACGAAAATCGAAATTTCTGCCCCCGATTCAAGAAATCATCTTGACGGGGAGTACAACTTCTGATAGACTCCCTCATCGTTGTGCTGGTATCAAAAACAAATTACAGCCTTGCCTTCTACCAAGTGCTTTGGTATAATTTGACCCGCTCATCAAGCACCTTAATAAATATCTTTTCGCCGATGTAGCTCAGTTGGCAGAGCAATTCTCTTGTAAAGAATAGGTCATGGGTTCGAGCCCCATCATCGGCTCAAGTTGCGAATTGGCAAGTGGGATGGTTTGCGAACAATCTCACTTGCGAGTTGAAGACAACTCGAAAAACGGGCGGTTACCCAAGTGGACAAAGGGACCTGACTGTAAATCAGCTGGCAGACGCCTTCGGAGGTTCGAATCCTTCACCGCCCACTGGCCTTTAGGCCAAAAAAATACCCCTCTTTACGCAGGTGATGAGGCCGGGAACAAAATGCCCTCATAGCTCAGTAGGTAGAGCACGTTCTTGGTAAGAACGGGGTCATCGGTTCAAATCCGATTGAGGGCTCTGTTACCGACGATATCTTAACCTGTCTTTGTTGATTTGGCAAGGAGAAATAACAATGGCAAAGCAGAAGTTTGAACGAACCAAACCG
>JAIOTF010000084.1 GCA_021107195.1 Anaerolineaceae bacterium
AAAACTATCTAAAAGATTGCGAAATTTTAAGACGCTCAATCTTAACAAAACGTTAAGAAGTTTAATGAAAAACACATTTTTGGGTCTGTGGATAATTTATCCACAGAGGGCGGTCAAAGTTATCCACACCCCCATATATGGGGGTTGTGGTTGTAAGATACACGAAATTGCCATCGGTGGGGATGGCAATCCAAAAAAATGGCTTGGAAAAACATTTGAAAGCCTTGTGAAAAACTTCCAAATCCTGGAAACTGCCCGATTAATCGCCTGACAGCATGCGCTGGGCAGCCTGACGGCCTACCTGAACAGCGAAGTTGGTACCGCGATCCCAGGGGTAAACCTGGCTCATGCTGGCAAAGTACAGACCGGGCAGCGGGGTTTTCAGGTCAGGGATGTTCTGTGAGTGGTTGACCAGCGGCACGGGTTGGGCGTAGGCGGTGCGGTACAGCCAGGTCTTTTTGACCCAGCCTATGGAGAAGTCGGGGTTGATGCGGGTCAGGGAGGGCAGGAAGCGCCCCATCAGTTCTTCTTTGCTCAGGCTGAAATATTCGTGATCCGGCTCCAGATAATCGCCGATGTAGAGGATATGATCCCCACCGAAATTTTCAGAAGAGACATAGTTGGTATGTTCTACCAGGGAGAGGAAAGGAAAACCGGCTGATTTGGGCATGTTGTACCAGTAGTAGCCTTCGGGCGAGAACTGGCGGTCAATGCTGACCGTTAATACTATGGCGCCCATGCTTTTCAGGGAAAGCAATCCCAGCAGGTAATCCTCGGGCAGGTCGGGAGCCATTTTTGCCAGCAGGCCGGGCGAAACCGTGAACAGGCATTGGTCGAAGGTTTGCGGGCCATTGGGAGTGGTCAGTGACAGGCCGCCTTCAGGCAGGGGTTGGATGGCAGTGATTGGCGTGGAGAGCTGAATGCCGACGCCGCGTTCGCTCAGGATGGCGGCGAAATCATTGGAGAAGGTCTGAAAGCCGCCCTGGTAGGTGCCCAGGCGGGTGGAGCGGACATGAAAGCGGGCCCACATCCAGGCCATGTTGACCGCACGGGCGTGCTTTTCGCCGAATTTACCGATGATCAGCGGTTCCCACATTTCCTCATAAACCTTGTCTCCGGCCCATTTGTGCATCCAACTGTCGACCGTGGTTTTTTCCAGGGCCTGCCAGTTTTTGGTCAGGCGCAGGTAGAGACCGACCAGCCCAAAACGGATCTTGTTGATCCCCCAGCGCAGGCCAGGGTAAAGCAAGGCGGCAAGGATGGAATCAAAGGGATAGAATTTGCCTTTGTGGTAAACAACTGTTTTGGGAAGGGGAAAGAACACTTTGCGGCTTAAGCCCAGTTCTTCAATCAGGCCGAGCATGTGTTCATCGCTGGCAAACCAGTGGTGGTATAAATGTTCCACCGACCAGTCCCAATGCGGTTCCCTGAAGCCGGAAGCCAGGCCGCCGGTATGGTCAGCAGCTTCAAAAATGGTGACTTGATGTCCGGCACGGATCAGATCCCAGGCGGCGCTCATGCCGCCAAAGCCTGCGCCAATCACAGCGATCTTCATGCAGTGTTCTCCTCAGGAGTGCGATATTCTGTTGTGCCCCACTTCAGACCCTCTCGGGCAAAGTAGAATGCTCCCAGCAGGGTGATCGGCAGCCACAGGGTAGCGTGCAGCAGCAGGGTGTAGCTGGCCGCCATTTCGGCGGGCACATTGTAGGCTTTCAGCAGGGTGATGAACGGCAGGTCAAAGGTGCCGACATAGCCGGGGGCCGCCGGGATGGTGGTGGCCAGATTGACGATACCGTTCATTAACATTAATGCAAAGAAGCTCACGTTGAAATCAAAGGCGTGCATCACGAACCAGTAGGTGCAGGTTTCCAGCAGCCAGATGATGACGGAAGAGAAAAATACCATCAAAGCGTCGCGGGGCGAGCGCAGCGATTCCAGGCCGCTCAGGAAGCGGGTCACGATCGGGTAGATCTTGTCCCGCCAGCGGGCGGGCAGCAGCCGGTCGACAAAGAAATTGATCCGGCGCTCGGCAATGTGGGGGTACATGGCGGCCAGCAGGAAGACCAGCAAAATTATGGCGAACGCTGCCCCGCCCCACAGCGCCAGACTCTGGATCCAGCCGACTGTGGTTGAGTCGCTGATCTGGCTGGCGAGGAAGGGCAAATTCAGAAAGACAAAGCCCAGCATGACCACGCCGTCGAAGATGCGTTCGACAATCACTGTCGCAAGTGAGGCCGAGATGGGCACATCTTCACGCCGCTTGAGCACCACCGCGCGCAGCACTTCTCCCGCCCGGGCGGGGTAGATGTTATTGCCCATATAGCCGATGCACACCACGGGGAACATGGTGCGGGTGGGGATGTTTTTCAGCGGTCGCAGCAGGTACTGCCAGCGCCAGGCACGCATCCAAACCCCCAAAAAATAAACCGCCACGCCGGGGATCAACCACACAAAGCGGGCGGAGCGGGTGGTCCGCCAGACCTCTCCCAGGTGCTGACCGCTCAGCGCAAGGAAGATGAAAAAAGCGCTGATTGCTACCCCCAGCAGGAACTTCCAGTATTTCTTCAGCCATTTTGTCATGGGGTGATTCTACCATGTGACGGGAATTTTAATTACCCCTGGAAAGGTTGGCCTGTGACATTCATTGTTTACACAAGTTGCTTTTCTTGTTGAGTAGTTGTCAGCTTGTTCACCCTTTCCAAGGGAATATTTTCACCCCCTCTCCCAATTGGCTTCATACCAGGTTCACAATCTCTGGTTAAGATAGGACAGTCAATGACAAAATTTTTTCATAAGAGGTTTTCATGTTTACAAAAAAAATTCTTCCGCCAACTTGTCTCTTGCTCGCCATTCTTGTTATGGCTGGTCTGGGGTTTCTCCTCCCGGGTGCGCAGGTCATCCCGCCTTTTTGGAATCTGCTTGGTTTGATTCCTGTTGCGCTGGGCATTGGGCTCAACCTGCTCGCTGACCGCTTTCTTCATCAGGTACAGACGACGGTCAAACCATTTGAACCTGCTTCTGTATTGGTGGTTGATGGCGGTTACCGCATCAGCCGCAACCCGATGTACCTCGGTTTTGTGCTTATTTTGGCCGGAATCGCTGTCCTGCTGCGAGCGGTGAGTCCGTGGCTGGTGGTGATTGGCTTTGTCTTCCTCGTCCGGCAGGTTTTCATTTTGGTTGAGGAACGCATGCTGGCGAATCAGTTTGGTGCTATGTGGGAGGGCTATTGCAAGCATACCCGCCGCTGGGTGTAGGGAAAACCAGGCACCCTGAGCCCTGCCGGACATGGGGATTCTGACCAATTCGGCGAGGTTGATCAGGCAGAGGTGGGGAAGTTATTCGAATTTTTGATGGGTTTGGATGAGCGTGCATGAGGGGTTCACGCTCGTCTAAATTTACCAGGTGATACTGTTTTTTTATTGCTTTCTCAATTTGCTGGTTTACCGTGTCCAATTTTGATTCTTGTACAGCAATAAGATATTCATGCATTAGATCGCGATCATTTTGAATGATCAAAAAGATTTTAGAGGAATCAAGGCGGCGAAAACGCAGGAAGTTCTTTTTGCTGAGTGCATCTGCACAGAGTGTGTACACCGCGAAGTAGTCGACTACATCAATCTTGACTCCGGGATTTTTATTGGTGGGTCAGGATATGGTATTTCTGGTGTGGTCACATACCTGTCGCTCAAATGCGGCCGGGCTTTTGGCCCTACGGCACGCTGACCATACCCAGTGCCATGCTGTTGTCGTTGTAGAAGAAGATCAGGGTATAGATTTCCGCAGGCAGCGAAGGGGCGATGAAGACATCCCATGTACCATTGCCGGAGTCTTTTGCCAGCAGGCCCCAGTCATTGCTGCACGGCCATTCCCAGGTCAGGGTGGAATTGTCTCCGGCCACCAGCACGCGTTCTACCTTTTTAGCGGTGTCCACGCCTTGCACGATGAAGTGCACATTTTCCAATACCCCCTGACCGTCTGTGCCGGGACAGCCGCTGCCAATCAGGCGCTGGCCGTCCTGTCCCAAATAAACGACTTCCAATCGCTGCAGGATCACTTGCGGGCTGGCAAGTGAAGGCGGTCCCAGGACAGCGGGCGCGGTAGCGGGTGTCGCAGCGCTGCGAGTCATGCGGCAGGCCAGGCTGAGAAGAAGGATAAAGGTGAGGAGAAAGAAGGTTTGAGTTTTTTTTGACATAGGCACGTAGAGAAGATCTGTTTATGAAAAGAAACCCGGGGTTTCGTTTGATTTGAAAAATGTATCGTGTTCAGTTGCTAAATATTATATATCTTCTTTTCATAATCAATGCACAGGGCTGGCCCGGAAGAATGTCATCTGTAATGAGTGACATCTGGCACCTTGTTATTTCCGGAAATACATTCATAATTGTGAATATATTAATATGTTCAATTTCTTGAATATGAGGAGTTTCATTATGGCTGAAAAAACTTTAACAGATTTATTCCGCGTACTGGGCCAACCGGCCCGCCTGCAGATCCTGCGCATGATTGGGGATGGGGAAGTGTGTGTGTGCCAGATGGAGGTTGTGCTGGGCAAACGCCAGGCGTATATATCGCAGCAGATGAGCGTCCTGCGCGAGGCGGGGTTGGTAGAAGCGGCCAAAAGCGGGCGCAATAATTTTTACCGCCTGACTGACCCCGGGCTGCTGGATGTGGTGCAGGCCGCAGCCGATTACCTGGGCGTGGAACTACCACTCATTGATGTGCCGGACGTATCCGAGGTTTCAAGCTGCGGGTGCTCTGTGCCTGGTGAGAGATAGATTGCGAGAGTACCGGAGGCTGAGCCTGTCGAAGACGGAGGGGTGCTCGCGACCTTGTACCCTTGTCTATTCGGGCATGATATCGGCAGACTCAGGGTGCGGCTCGTTCTCCAAAAAAGTGTGGAGGCTTATCTTTTGAACGTTTTATCTTATCTCGTTACACTGTTGCAAACCGGTCTGGGCAGCCTGGTCGCTTACCTGGCGGCGCATGTTTTGTTGTGCCTGCTGCCGGCTTTTTTCATTGCCGGGGCACTGGCCGCCTTGTTCCCCAAAGAAGCGGTAACCAAATATCTGGGCCGGGACGCTTCCAAATGGGTGTCTTACCCGGCTTCGGCCATCGGCGGTTTTGTGCTGGCGGTATGTTCCTGCACGATCATGCCTCTGTTTGCCAGCATCTATAAAAAGGGTGCAGGCCTCGGCCCGGCGATTACCTTCCTCTTCGTGGGCCCGGCGATCAATATTCTGGCGATCTCGTTCACCGGCGTACAGATCGGGATGGACATCGCTATGGCGCGCTTGTTCCTCTCGCTGGTGTTTGGCGTGCTGATTGGTTTGTTGATGGCATGGATTTTCCGCAAGGACGATGCTGAACATGCCGCCGAGACTAATCACAGCCAGGCTTTCGCCCGGCAAGCCAAAGTCCCCGGGCGTGTGTGGGCCATTTTTGGTTTGCTGCTGGGCGTATTGATCGCCGGTACGCTGCAAGTTGGCCTCCTGACCAGAAGCTATCTCAGTTTCACCTTTGCCGACACCTGGGCACCGGGCTTTCAAGCCTGGCTGGACCAGCTGCTACCGCCCAATCCGGCGCTGGGCATTGAAGGGGTCAGTGCTCACGGCGTGTTGCTGATCGTCTTGTTGTTCATGATCGGATTCGCGGCCTGGAAGGGCCTGAACAAGGTCGACGAAGGTTTCACTGGGTGGACGTTTGCTGCTCTGGGTTTGATCTCGCTGACTCTGGTGGTGGCTTCGTTCAAGGTGCAGGCCGTTGCGCATGGCTTGCAGATCGGTTTGACCGGCAAATTGTTTGCCGAAATGATCCTGATTGGCCTGGTATGGTGGGTGGCGCGCACCCAGTATGAAGCCTATGAACTGCAAGAGTGGATGTGGGAAATGTGGCGCTTTGTGAAGCAGATCATTCCCCTGCTGCTGGTGGGTGTCTTCGTGGCGGGCATGGCGCGGGCGATCATCCCGGCCACCTGGATCGAGACCATCGCCGGGAGCAACACGGTGTGGGCCAATCTGGTGGGCGTGTTGTTTGGGGTCTTTATGTACTTCCCCACCCTGGTGGAAGTGCTGATTGCGCAAACCTTCCTTTCGCTGGGCATGGCCCGCGGCCCATTGTTAGCTTACCTGCTGGCTGACCCGGAATTGAGCTTGCAGTCGATTTTGATCACCAACTCGGTGATCGGCAGGAAAAAGACAGCCATGTATGTGGCTTTGGTGGCGGTATTCAGCACCCTGGCAGGGCTGATCTTTGGCTGGGTGATTAAGTAAGATTAACAGGGAGATTGCTTCGCCCATAGGGCTCGCAATGACAAAAGAAAGGAAAAATGAAATGGAAATTAAGATTTTAGGCGGGGGCTGCCCCAACTGTCATCGTTTGGAAGCGCTTGCCCGCGAAGCTGCGGCTGACCTGGGCATTGAAGCCACTTTCATCAAAGTCAAGGCAATGACCGAGATCATGAACTATGACATCATCAGTACCCCGGCTCTGGTGGTAAATGAGACCGTGAAATCTTCCGGGCGTGTCCCTTCTAAAGAGGAAATGCGGGTTTTCTTGCAGGCAGAATAGTAAAGCGTATTGAAAACAAAGTTGTTCACTTCGACAGGATCAGTGAACGGATGTTAAAAGCAGGCCGGAAGCATCAGCTTCCGGCCTGCTGTCTGTCTGGTTTATGGCAGCAATTCTCAATATGATGAAAATAACGCTGTTGTAGTAACGACTTCAGTCGTTAAGTGTTTGAAATTAACGATGAAAATTGTTATTACAAAGTCAAGCTGAGAATGGCTGAGTTTATGGACATTCGGGGCCTGAATTGTAGAAATGAACATGACTAAAGGGAAAAAATTCAACCTTGAAAAGGGTCGGTTCAAGGAGATGGCCTTTTTGCAGGTGGTTGTGCGGCCAACCTTTCCAGGGGCGGTTAATTATCAGGAATAAACGCGAAAACGGTGCCCGGGAATTTGTCGGTGGCGATCAGGAAACCGTGCAGGCCGCTGGCATCGTCATCCAGGCGGGCCAGGGCTTCCCAGTTGCGCGGGATGCGCAGCGCTGAAAGCTGGATCTGGATCGGCGGGCGGCCGGTGAGGGTGATCCCGTCCGGGGAATATTGCAGTTCCAGCAGGCGTTCGACATTCTCCTGACGGGCATGGCTGAGACCCTCGCCAAATTGCTGGGAGACAGGGTCGCTGTCCGTGTGGTAGGCGGGTTCGCCCAGCCAGTGCATATTGATCACCCAGAAGCGTCCCTGCGCATCGGGGGCGGTAGCGTCGGTCAGGCGGTATTCCAGGTGGGGCAGCGGCCTGCGCAGCGGGCCTTGCAGGTCGAGGGTGAAATAGCGGGCAAAGGGATCGTTGTTGATCTCGGCCCCGTTGACTTCGTAGAGGGTGACCACTGTTGCACCAGCCACGAAGATGGTTTCGTCGGATTTGTTGGGGCGGTTGGCTTGCGGGGGCAGGGGCTGGATATCGCTTGTGTTCAGGGTGATCAGGCTCAGGTCGGGATTGATCTGGCCGCTGACCAAAAACCCTATTGCCCCGTTTTTGTCCGAGGCCTCGATTGTCAGGAATATCTGCCCGCCGTAAAAGGCGATGCCTTCAAAACCGTCAAATTCGGGTACGGCGGCATACAGACCGGGGGCCGAGAGAGGGACTGCTTGCGGGGTAAGCCTGCCGCCGCTTTTCCCGCTGATGTGATTGACCAGGTTCTCTTTGCTCAGGGCATACAGCGCGCCGTCCCAGCCGCCTTCTTCGTCAGAAAACCACGGGTACTGCGGGACGATGATCAGCGTGTCGCCATACCAGGCCATGCTGGAAATCTCTGATTTGTAGGAAGAAAGCGGCTTGGCCAGCGGAATGCGCTGGAATTTGGCTTCCGCGAGGAGGGAAGACGGATAGGGTGTATTGGGGGGAAAGATGACCCCTTGCTGCCAGGCCAGCACTAGGGCAGCCAACAGAAAGGCCAGTGCCAGAATGAAATACCATCGTTTGTTCATGTGTGATCCTTGGGCGGCAGGAACACCGCCGGGGATGGAAGGTTATGGTTTGGTTGTGCGCGAATGGCAATTAAAAAGAATGCTGCCCGGAAAGCCGTTTCGCATGGGTTTGATTGTAACATCCGCGGCGGCTTCCCGGGAGCTAAGTTTTATAGGGCTTGTGTAAGGCTAATCGATCCAGTAATCCTGGGGATAACAGTAATGTTTGTTGTCGTTCACTTCAACATAAGGATAAGTCGAAGTCGTGTTTTCCGCATGGTAGTTAGCTCTCAGTTCAGTGGCAAGCGGATTGATCAGACGGATTGCCCTGGCATTGGCGGGGTGGTAACTCTGCCAGGAGGTGGCGTCATCCTCGTACTCCTGAACAGCCACAATTAAACGACAGGTTAGTTCTGCGCCCAGTTCGTCGTGGGCTTTCTCAGACAGGTTCGGATTTTGATAAGCCTGTACCATGACCGGTACCGCATCGTTGGATAGCTCGGTCAGGTAATTGCCATCCAAAGCTAATCTTGCAGATTGTGAATCAGGATGCAACGTACGCTGGATGTTTTGGTGGGCTATGAAACCATCTACGTTCATCACACCCAGGGCGATGGCAAAGCTGAAGCAGAAGACCAGCAAAGCCAGGCCAAAGCGGCCGTGATTGCCGGTTAATTCGAGAATGATGGTGGCAATCAACAGCGCAGCGAGACAGAAGATGAAGACATGCGTATAGGTGCGCAGGCGGGTGAAGCCATAGGCGGCTTCGTACAGCAGCAGGCGCTGCAAACTGGAGGCCAGCATGACCAGCACCAGCAGCATCAGCAGGGTGGAGAGAATACTGAATCCGCGCTGCTGCCCTTGGTTTTTGGTGCGGGTAACAGCCGCCAGACACAGGTAGATCAACAGGCTGAGGACGGCTACTGTTACCAGTTCACCAAAGCCGTGGCGGGCATATTCGGCATAGGTGTAATTGAGTTCATTGATGTTGTTTGTCCCGCCGAAAAGGTAGCGGAACTGGATGGTAACGAAAACAGCAAACAGCAGGTTGATGCTGCCCAGCACGATCGCGGTTTCCGTCCAGCCCAGGAAAGGATTGATCCAGGCGCGCTTTGGGTCGGGACGTTCGGCGGTTTTTTTAGGCAGCACAGCTTGCAGGAAAATTCCGATGAAGGTGTAGGCCAGCACCAGAATATAGAACAGGCGGAAGAGATATTCGGGCAGGCGTTCCAGGTCAAAAAGGTCGAAGAATTCCTCCAGCTTTTTAGCAAAGGCCATGTCGGCCTGCGAGAGGAGTGCGCCGAGGATGAGCACGATTGGGGCGGCGATCAGCAGGCCGCGCAGCACGGGCAGGATATGTCGCATGGCTTTGGCCAGGACAGATTTGCTCTCGGCATCCCCGTTTTCGTTGGCGGATTGGGTGAGTACCTTGCCGGGCCGCCCGAGGCCGCCAAAGACAGTTGCCAAAGAAGGGACAACGTAGTCAATCACGCGGTAGTAGAACCAGTGACCGTTGGTGAAGGTGGCGGCCAGCAGGATCAGGCCGCCCAGGGCGAGGGAGGTGTTCACAAAGCGGGTGAAGCCTTCCATACGCAGGGCCGTCATACTGGCCATGAGCACGATCCCAACCATCAACAGCAGGCTGAATTTGGCATGGCGCGTTTTCTCGCTGCGGGCGAGGAGAAAGAGCCCGGCCAGTGCCAGCACGATCCAGATGGCAATGGAGATGCCGGCAGGTTTTTTCCAGAAGAGCAGGTCCACGCCCCAGGCGAGGATCACGCCGGCAGCCAGGAAGGCCGATGGCGATTTAGCTTTGGGGTCAGCCGGTGGGGTGGATGCAGTCTTTTGTGCGGTTTGTTGAGCAGGTGGAGAATCGGGAACGGGTTGGGTCATGCGAGACCTCCTGTGGGTTAGGTTGCATAAGTATAGCCCTGTGAAAGCTGCCAAAAACTGTCAGAAGACTCCAAATGCTATCACGTTTGGGATTGGAGGAGGTGTACGGGAGAGTTGGTTAAACATTGAGTGCCAGGGACGCCGACCCTGGCACTCTTTATTAAGGAGGAGAAAAAGAAGAGAAGTCACCCTTTTGCTTATATAAAACAATTTTAGCAGGAATCGGGCGGCTTTGCTTGACGATAACTATACGATTACCCTACGATTACTTCTTAAAACATAACAAATAACCATACGGATTACCAAAACAGGGGAGGAAAGGGTAGCGCGGGGTGTTAGAGGCGCACAACCGACAGGATCATCGAGAGGATAATGATGATGCCAACTGCAGCAAACAGGACTTGCTGGGTGCGTCGGCTTTTTTGCTGCCGGCGGTTGCTGTTTTTTGAATTTTTTGATTTTGCCATAATTTCACCTTAATTCGATAAGTATTTTACCATGAGGTTGAGCTGCCCTTGAAAAAGTTAAACTTCAATTTTCCAGTTGTGTGTTGCTGGCATAGAGGATTGAATCTCCTGTTTTGTCTTTCGTTCCTCACCCCCACCTGCGGCGCCCACTCGCAAACCTGGAGGAGAAAAATACAGCTGATTATCTGCATTAGTGCATTTGCACAGCAACGCACGCTGCTTGTTGGAGTCTTTGCCTGTAACGATGACCTGTGCTAGAATCAGACCAGCAGGTTCGATGGGGAGCCCTGCTATTTTCTTGTAAAGGAATAACAATGAATTTTCTCTCAACTGTCATTTTTAATAATACGATCCAGACCTGGCTGCTGGCGGTGCTGGTAACGGTTTTGCTGTTTGGGGTGTTTCGTGTGGCACGCAAAGTACTGGTCAATCGGGCTTGCAAGCTCGCTGCAAAAACGGCTACTGATGTAGACGATTTTTTATGTGAGCTCCTGGAAGATCTTCGCAGCTTTTTCCTGCTTGGTCTTGCGGTTTTGCTGTCCTCGCGCGTGCTGGTTTTGTCAACCGATGTGCGGGGAGTGATCCGGGTGGTTTTCATCATTCTGGCGCTGCTGCAAGGCGGCTTCCTGGCGAGCAAGCTGTTGATGTGTTTGATCAACAAGCAGGCGGGGCGGGAAGCGGAGTCCCAATCGGCTACGCTCAAAACCATTGGCCGTTTTCTCACCGGGCTGGTGTGGGCGATCGTGATCGTGATGGCCCTGGACAGCATTCCCGGGATTGAGGTCAGTACCCTTGTCACTACTATGGGCATCACCGGCATTGCTGTGGCTTTTGCCATTCAAAATATTCTCTCGGACCTGTTTGCTGCGCTTTCGATCACTTTTGATCAGCCATTCGCCGTGGGGGATGTGATTGTGGTGGATGATCTGATTGGCACGGTCGAGCGCATCGGTTTGAAATCAACCCGCGTGCGCAGCCTGTCCGGGGAACAGTTGATTTTTTCCAACTCCGACCTGTTGAGCAGCCGCATTCGTAATTTCCAGCAAATGGATCGCCGGCGGGTGGTGCTGAAGTTTGGCGTAACGTATCAGACACCCCATGAGAAGCTGCAAGTGATCCCTGCAATGGTGGAGCATGTGATTGCCGGGCGAGAGAAGATCACTTTTGACCGGGCGCATTTTACCGGTTTCGGCGATTCTACCCTGGATTTTGAGGTGGTGTACTGGGTGGAAAATTCCGATTATGGCTTTTTCATGGATATGCAGCAGGACATTGATCTTAAATTGATGAAACGTTTTGAGGAAGAAAATATTGAGTTTGCATATCCCACGCAGACGGTATTTTTGGAGAAAGGAAACTGACCCTTGTAAAGGTTGGCTTGAAACCAGCTCGTTCAATTGGATTTTTTGAATGATTATTGACGCAGTTTGAAAGTAACCCTTTTCAAGGTTGGTACTGGATTAAACCTTGAAAAGGGTTGAATTATGGAAAAGAATCCTGCGCAGACAGATGCAAGCATAATACTCAGGTGCTTGCACGGCCAACCTTCCCAAGGGGAGGATCAATACAAAAAAACTCGCTGTTCCGGGCCGGAACAGCGAGTTTGTGATTCGAAAAGAGGAACTGGCTTACGGCTGCCAGACGGGGTCTGTTTCGTTGGGGGCTGAGTAGGTGATCATCGTCATCTGGCTGCCGTCAGGAGTGACGGCGAAGAGTTCCATGCCGCCGGTGCGCTGCGAATTGAAGGCGATATAGCTGCCGTCCGGTGACCAGGCAGGGAACAAATCCAGAGTGTCTTCTTTGGTCACGTTGACCTCATTGCTGCCATCGGGGTCAATAGTGTAAATTTTGTAGAATCCGTCCCGGCTGGACACATAGGCGATGCGTGAACCATCAGGAGACCAGGCGGGTTGGCCGTTGTCGCCATCGGTAAAGGTCAGGCGGGCGGGGTTCGAGCCGTCAGCGCCCATTACATACAGGTTCAGACCGCCATCACGGTCAGAGGCAAAGGCGATCAGATCTCCGGCAGGGGACCAGGCAAGGTCGCCGTCGTAATCCTCGTTGGTGGTCAGGCGCACGATGTTCGAGCCATCAGCATTCATTGTGTAGATCTCGTTGTTGCCATCCATGTCGGATGCAAAGGCGATCTGGCTGCCATCCGGTGACCAGACAGCCGGGCCGTCAAATGCGGGGCCGGGGGTCAGATTGATCGGGTCGCTGCCATCGGCATTCATCACAAAGATGTTGTATGCGCCGTCACGGTTGGAGATGAAGAGCAGCTTTTGTCCATCGGGAGAATAAACCGGAGCAACGTCTTCGGCGGGGTTGTTGGTCAGGTTGACCAGGTTGGTGCCATCGGCGCTGACCGTGTAGATTTCTGAGTTGCCGTCCTGGTCACTGATGTAGGCCAGGCGTCCGGTGCCGCCGCCAGAGGCGGGGTTCAATTGCAGGGACGTTACGCCATCTGCACCGGGGAAGGGCTGGCCTGCGCCAGGTGCATCGGGAGCGTCGGCAATGTCAGGAGCTTTGGCGGCTTCTTCTGGCGCGCTTTCCGGGGCTGCTTCGGCCTTGCTGCCGCAGGCCGTGGCCAGCAGTGCAATGATCAAAAGGAATAAGATTGTGGTAAGTTTTTTCATTTTATTTGTCCTGTAGTTAAAGGTTGCTGCAAATTATAACAGTTTGTTTTCTGCCAATGGATGTAAAAGGTTGCAAGCTTGGTGCCTGTCTGTATATCCGTCAAAGACGGAGGTAATCCATGTTATGATTTTATTTCCATTTCATTCAAAGACAGTAAGAGGGAACGATGAGTCTGAATTCATTTATCCAGGCAATGCCAAAAATTGAATTGCACGTGCACATGGAAGGCTCTATCCGGCCAGAGACCCTGCTTAAATTGGCCAAACGGCACGGGATTGAAGTGCCTGCCAATGACGTTGAGGGTCTGCGCCGCTGGTACACTTTCACCGATTTTGACCATTTTATCGAGATTTATCGCGTTATCTCGCGCTGCCTGCGCACTTACGAGGATATTGAAACCATTACCCGCGAATTCCTGATCGGGCAGGCGGAGCAGAACATCCGCTACAGCGAGGTGACCTACACCGCTTTTTCGCAATTCTATGCCTCCCGTTTGAGTTTCAAGGGGCAGTTGGCCGCTATTAATCGCGCCCGCGCCTGGGCGGCAAAAGAGCTGAATACGCATATTTCGCTGATCATTGATATCCCCCGTATCATCCCCACCGTTGCAGGCCGCCTGGTTGCCAGATGGGCCATCTCGGGGATGGGCAACGGAGTCAGTGCTCTGGGCCTGGGCGGGCCAGAAGTTGGCAACCCGCCCGAGCGTTACAAGGCCGCCTTTGCCCGGGCATGGAAAGCGGGGCTGCCCAGTGTGCCGCATGCCGGAGAGACCGTAGGCCCGCAGAGCATCTGGGGTGCATTGAATACGCTGCACGCAGTGCGCATCGGGCACGGGGTGCGCTGCCTGGAGGACCCAGCCCTGGTGGAGGAACTGCGCCGGCGGCAGATCCCGCTGGAGGTGTGCCCCACCAGCAACGTGTGCCTGAAGGTTGTGCCTGATTTTGCGTCTCATCCCCTGCCAAAGTTGTTGGAAGAGGGGCTTTATGTAACGTTGAATTCAGATGACCCGCCCATGTTCAACACGACCCTCACCGAGGAGTATCAGAAGTCGGCGGAGGTGTT
This sequence comes from Anaerolineaceae bacterium, assembly GCA_021107195.1. Lineage (GTDB taxonomy): Bacteria > Chloroflexota > Anaerolineae > Anaerolineales > Anaerolineaceae > SMBSF63. The sequence continues at coordinate 14,029 of JAIOTF010000084.1, forward strand.
TGGCTTTGACGTCAACACAATCGAAACCCTGGTGTTCAACGCGCTGCATGCGTCCTTTCTGCCGGATGCGCGGAAGGAGACGATGGAGAGAGAAATGCGGGAGGAGTTTGTACGCCTGCGTACGGAACATCTGAAGAAATAGAAAAAGTCAATTGTTTTCAACCGGAAATACTGAAATCCACTCACTGAGCCTGCCAAAGTGAGTGGATTTATTATGCGTATAGTCTATCACGAAGAGAATTTTGCTTTCAGGGTTGGTAAATGCGCGTCTCTGGTCGGAAGGCCGCCCACGAAAACCAGAAATGATTGACCGCCACCACGGGAGTCAGTTGCTCTCCAGAGGAGGCCTGACCGAGCACATTTCATGCTCTGCCGGTTTCAGCATCCGTGATCTGTCCCTCTTGGCTGGCAAAGGTCAATACCTCGCCATCCACCTCCCGCAGGAAGGCGGCAGCGGCACCCACATCACGTCCCTGGGCAATGGCACCGGTATCCAGAGCGGAGGCCGTGCCTGCCATCCAGAAGATGGCGATTGATTGGCCGCCGACTTCATCGTTGATCACACCCACTTCCTGCAAGAGATTATAGGGATAGGCCACCGCTTCGCCGTTCAGGTCAACGGTCAGCACACGTGCCATGGGTAATAATTCGCCGGGGGTAGGCGGGGCATCGTACAGGAAAGGCGGGCGGGCTGGAATCTTCTTCCACCACATCGGCAGCAGTGGGGCTGTCCGCTTGAGGTGGATTGTTTTCTTCAACAGGCGAGGGATTTGCTGCGCCAACCCTATAATAGGACACCTTAAAGCAGGCTTTAAGGTGAATTAAAGAAGAGTGCTTTCAGTTTTTTCCTTTTTGATAATGCACAGAATTGTTGTAGGGGTTCAGCATGCTGAACCACTACGATTGACATGAAAGGTTCTGTTATCTGGCTGATATTGACTGAAGAATATTTCCTGCTCCATTTCCCTCGTCAATAATCCGCTTCACGGCTGAGGACGAGCAGGGTCAGCAGGCTGGTCTCGCCGGTTTGCTGCAGCTTCTCGGGGTCGATGTTCTCGATCGTGTCGTGGACGGTGTTGGGCAGGGCATGCTCGCGGATGATTTGCCGCCGGGATTCCGGCAAATTTACTTCAGATATCCAATAGTTCACGGATGGCTTGCACCACAGCCTGCGGCTGGTCGCGCTGCATGAAGTGGCCGCTGCCCTTGAGGATGCGGTGCCGGCCTTGCGGTGCCGGCGGCACGAGGCTGTCGTGCAGTTCAACCCAGGCCGCATGCAGGCTTTGGCGCAGTGCCAGCGGGGCATCCATTTCGTTGAGGTTGGTGCCAGAGGTGAGAACGGTTACCGGCAGGCCAGGCGGCAGGTGGTGTTCGTCCATGGCAGCGATGCTGGCCGGGAAGTCGATGCCTTTGCGGTTTTGGTCAGGGTGTTTGTAGCCTTCGCTCCAGAAAGAGCGGAAGCGCTGCAGAGAGGGGGACTCATCTTCTGCCTTGGGAGGTAGTAATGCGCTCATCGTGATGAACTGGTCTTCGTGGGTGGGGTCAACCAGTACCAGCCCGGCAGTTTCTGCCGGGTGTGCGACGGCAAAGCAGCGCACGATCCATCCGCCGATGGACTGCCCGACCAGCAGCCAGGGCGGCGCCAGGTCAGCGGCTTGCAGCAGGTGGAAAAGATCATCCGCCAGACTTTGAATAGTGCGCGGCAGGGGGGCGGGGTCGCTTTGACCGCGCCCTGCGCGATCGTATCGTACCACATTGGCAAAGGCTGCCGTCTGGTCGAAGACAATTTGCCA
>JAIOTF010000305.1 GCA_021107195.1 Anaerolineaceae bacterium
AAGTTACAGGCAGTATTCAATCTGTCCCGCAGCGTTTTCAAGGAAAACGTGACCCACATCAACGGACCTGAAAGTGTTTTTAAATTGATGCAGCCGTACGCGGCAGCAAACCAGGAACACTTCTGGGTCATCACCCTGAATACCCGAATGATTGTTTTGGGTGTTCATGAAATATACAAAGGGTCAATCAACGCAATATCCAATATACGAGCAGCTGAAATGTTAAGGCCTGCAATCGTCATGAATGCAAACGGGATTATTTTGGTACACAACCATCCAACTGGCGATTCGAATCCAAGCCCTCAAGATATTAGCTATACCCGTGAAATTTATCACGCGGGGAAAAAGCTGGATATCAAGGTGTTAGACCATATTGTCATTGGAAAAGATTATTGCTCCATTCACGAGCATAGTCCCTCAATTTTTACGTGAGATGCAACAATGACAAAACCAAAGAATTTGAATAACCAAACACAATTTTATTTGGAGGAAAATTTAATGAACAACATTATTCACCAACACGGGAACGGTGAGATATTTACCACCCCCCTGTTTTGGATATGCAACTGTGAGTCCGGTTTTTTGCAACTCGCAGCGGTTGAGCAATGCCCGCACTGCAAGGCGCTGGCCGAAGAATCAGCTGATGCTGATATTTCTCTGGTACTGAAACACGCTGGTGAATTGCCACAGGTTGAAGTCAAGAAATTGATCAACGCGATTAACGCAACGGATGATGATGAAAGTACCCTTGAATATATGCTCGCCGCAATCGCCACTGACAACAAGTTTTGCGAGGGCGACGGCATTGGCGTTCTGTACACATTGACCATCGCGGACGTAGTCGGCCCGCTGGCAAGGATGATCGAAGAAAAGGAAATCGGCATGGATGAGCTGACTGGAAACAATTTCCAGGACATGGTGCAATCCATTGCGAATAACCTGGCCTTTGATTGGGAAGCAGAAATCCGATACCGCATTCTTGCGTGGCAGGAAATCAAGAACAAAAAAGCCGAGGAAATGAAAACAGCTGATGAAGCATTTACAGCTGAAGCACGCGCTGCCGCTGCCGAAGCGATTGCAGATGAACATCTGGCGCAATACGACTTGCCCGATCAGGAACCCTGGGACGGGGTTTAGGCCGAGGTTGACATGACTATCGTTATTACCGAAGCTGCCCTGCAAAATGTCAAAAACGCAGAAGTGGGAGATGCTCTCAAGAGCATGTCTGCTGCAATATCGCTGCTGGGATTTGTTCCCGATTTGTACATCGATGGTGGCAAACTATATCAGTTGGCAATCGAATACGTAAGCAGTGTATTGGTAAAAATGATCCAAAACGGAGAAATCGCCCTGAACGAATTGGACGGGGCTGGCCTCTCTGCATTGTTGAAGCATCTTGAGGAAAATATCCCCTTTGATCTGGAAGATGAAATTTACAACCAGATCCAGGAATGGAGAACGTATCGTAAACCTCACCGGAACACCGGCGATGGCTAACCAGAGGAAATCGTGAATGCAAGAGAACTGAAAAAGCATCTGGAAAATATCTTTATCACCCAGGCGGTGGCCGGACAAACACCTAAATCTGTCTTGCTCCGCAAGAACGGGAAAGAACACATCTATCGAGGTGCTGACATTCCCCCTCGTGGTAAAGAGGTCACTAATGATCAGCTCCAATACCTCAGTTATCTCGCTGAAACCTTTGGAGATACTTAAACACCACAGGGTTGTCCCTACCCGGGACAACCCTGACTTAAACCTTCACCGAAAAGTGGCTTTATTCAATTGCTCTCGCACCCACGCTAATGCATCCCCCGGTGTGCCAATCCTCAAACCGCTGACTTGGGCAACTTTCGGATCGTCAATGAAATGGCGCGTATTCAACGTCACAAGATAATCCACATCGGCTTGTGCAGCAGCTACCAGAATAGGTACATCCACAACATGTTGGATCCAATCCAGGTGTTGTTGGACAGTTTCAACAGATGGGTCATGAAAAACACGCATATTGATCCGCGTCAGTATTTCCCGAGTGAAAGGCAAGGCTTTAGGTACTTTCCGTGCAATGTTGCGTTCCACTTCAGTAATGACCTGTTCCGATACTGCGATGACGATCTTTTCGTCTTCGCCCAGCAATAAAAGCGCACGTGAAGCCCCTCGAGATGAAATAATCCCAGCGATCAGCGCACTGCTGTCTAGAAATAAAACAAGCTCAGGCATAATGTTCCCGATAATATTGCTCGCGTTCCTCATCCAGGTTATTCAAAAGATCGTTCAATGAGACACCTTCGTCATCCAGGACTTCCGTCACCCGATTGGCCAGGCGGTTGACTTCTGAGATTCGCGGGGTAAGCAAGAAAGAGCCATCGCCCAAATCAATCAGAGTAAACACATCACCCTCACCCAACCCATACTTGCTGCGCAACTTCATCGGCAGCGTAAAACTGCCCTTTTTGCGAATTTGAATAATATTAGTCGTCATTTCCGATACTCTCCTTTTCGGAATTTCCGAATTACTAATCAATTGTATCATTTTTCAATACTCCTGACAACCGATTCTTCCAGGCTTGACACCTGCCCCCTGCTGGCAGTTGTGAGGGCTGGAAAATGCTCCGCCCCATATATTCAATTGGAGGAAAATAATGTCTGATGACAAAAAAGAAACTACGGCCACAAAGAAGGATCCCGTGGCTGAGGAAAAATTCAAACCGCTAACAGAAGACCCTTACACTTATGACGCATGTGTTGTTTCGGCCTCCATTCACTGGATGCCGGAAGACGGGGATTCTGCCGGCCGGCAAATGGTTATCTCGGTGCGCAATCACCTTGACCAACCCATGATGCGGTTTTATCGGGAAAATGAGCTGCCTTTCGAGCAAATCCTTAATGTGGTTGACGCAATGCTGCAGGAATTACAGGCAGACATGCCCAATCGCAAAATGGCAAAACTCAAAGCGGTTGCCGATAAAAAGAAACGGAAAAAACGGCCTGCTCCGGTGTCAACATCTACACAGGCACAGGGGACCGTAATTTCCACTTCGACCCCGTTTGAAATCACAAGAAACGGGAAAAAGAAACCAATCACTGCAGGCCAGCAAAGCCTGTTCTAACCGGAGGTAATAATAATGAAGTACACAATCAAAGTAGAGGGGCAGGAAATATCTGTCCCCGAGGAAATTGGGGCCAATGACGAGCTGCTTACCCGCGCTCTCGCCCCCGTCTATCCCGGTGTTGCAAACGCCAGGATCAAACGCATATTGGACA
>JAIOTF010000418.1 GCA_021107195.1 Anaerolineaceae bacterium
AGGCATCTTCTAGCCTGGAAAAATTCTGGTAAACTTCTTGGCGGAACTGCGTAAAGTTGGTGGCATTTATTTGAGGATTCATGCTCTATATTTTCTCGCAGCTCCACCCTTTTTGTCAAAAGTCCAAATTAAAGATGAAGACAAACGTAAAAAAGTCATTGCCTGCGTAATTCTAATTGTCGTTAGCCGCAACTGCCTTATCTCCCATGCTTACAAGGGCAGCAAACACTTCTTCAAATTGGCCTGTTGGAAACAGGGACAGCCGATAGACACCGGGATAAACACGTTCGATAGTTCCTTGTTTTACAGCACGGTAGATTTGATTGCGCCTGATGCCGGCAGCGTATGCTTGTGAAAGGGAAAAATAGCCTCCCTGGTCTTTGGCAATATCAAAAAGGGCCTTTTCTTGTTTCGGTTCCATGTGTTTATTATAATAGAACTGTGTGCAAAATGATTACGCTGTGTATCCACAATGCACACAGAAACAAGGAAACCCACAGCACTGAAAAAGAGATGATTCTGCGCAAGGGGTAAAACAAGGCGTTTTCTGCAAGAGGGGTAAGTTGCAATTTCGTATAGTCATAAAACGCCTTTGCCCAACCCTTTCCCACATTTCCAAAGGCAAACCTCCGGCAGAATCATATCATTCGCCTGGGGTAGATCCGGGCAGAGGAGGGGCGCCCCTCGATTGAACGATTGCTAAGAGCGTGTACTACGATAATTAGTATAATACTAATTATCGTAGTACAATGTGTATATGAACAATAATGAGCAAACCGGCTCTAAGGGAATTAGATTACTCGAAGCTGCTATGCAGGAGTATGGGCCTATCTTCACAATGCAACAGATCAAGCCTATTGCCAGAAAGCAGCAACTCACAGATACTCATCTCCGTTTTTTGATCAGTTCACTTGCTAGCGCAGGAAGAATAGAGATCATCAAGCGAGGCACATATCTGGTTACGAGCCCGTTATTCACGGAAGATATTTCTCCCTTTGCACTTGCAGCGGCGTTGGTGGAACCAATGGCTATTGGTTATTGGTCTGCGTGCGCTTACCATGGATTTACAACACAAAACCCGGCAATGATTCAAGCAGCAACACCCAAAAAGGTTGTTACTCCGGAAATGCGGAAGGGTAAGGCCTATCGCCCTAGAGGGCGAGCTGTGTGGCAAGCATACAACCTGGAATTTGAATTCATCAATGTGCGCCCAAAGTATTTTTGGGGTTTCAAAGAGGAATGGGTAAGTTCATGGCATCAGGTAAATATCATGGACCCAGAACGTACTGTGCTTGATTTGGTTGCTCGTGCTGATTTGTTCGGGGGAATGCAGGCAGCTATGGGTGTTTTGGAAAATGCAATAAACTTGATCAATATAAGACAACTGGTCGAGTACGTATTGCGGTATGATGTTGTTCAGGTAGTCAAGAGATTAGGATGGGCGCTTGAATCATTAGGTGTTCCTTTTGAGGAAATAGCTGAATTGAGACAGTATCCAGCAAGCGGGTATTATAAGATTGATACGACCCAATCCAGTAAGAATGCTCGGGTAGATGAACGCTGGAATATCATTGAAAATTTGCGAAGGGGATATTAAAAATGGCAAATGTACCTCAGATGATCAGAAGAACAGCACAACGGAAGCAGGTACAACAGTACATTGTGGAGAAGGATTATGCAATCAGCTATTTGATGGCTGTTATTGCAACAACAGAAGGGTTAGGGGACAGCCTTGTGATGAAAGGGGGAACTGCACTCAAGAAACTATATTTTGAAGATTACCGATTCTCAGAGGATTTGGATTATTCAACGCGAGAATTAGGGCCATTATCAGACACTGTAATTGAAAATTGTATGGATGTGGTTGTTCAGAGAATGCATAGCAAATTGAATGTACGAGGGCCTTTTCAAGTTATATGGGAGCCACTTGTATTGAGGGTGACGCATCCCGGGGGACAAAAAGCATATATTGTACGAGTGCAATTCCCTGGACAAAGACAACTTCTTTGCAGGCTAAAAGTAGAAATTACAGTAGACGAGCCGATTCTTGCGCCAATTGTATATTGTTCAATACACCATGATTACCCAGAAGAATTTCCAGAAAAAGTGCCGGCATATTCTATACAGGAGATTACAGCAGAGAAATTGAGGACGCTGTTACAGGTCAAGGTCAGGTTACAAACAAGAGGGTGGGGGGCAAGCAGAATATGTAGAGATTACTACGACCTGTGGCATTTGTTGCGAGAGGAGGAGGTCAAAAACGCAAACATATTGCCGTTGTTGCGGGAGAAATGCGCAGTGCGGGATGTAAGCTTTGAATCTCCCCAGGATTTTATGACAGATAATTTGCGCGAAGTAGCTATCGCAGAATGGAATCAGCAGCTATTGCCTTTTGTTCCGAATGCGCCGAAAGCAAAGGATATTCTTTCTGACATGGAAAAACTATTACGTGATCTTAGCTGGTAAATATTGCGTATAGCCGTAAGCCGCTCTTGTGTAAACCACTCAAACAACCCCGTGAAATATAATCAACGGAATCATATTTTCCTTTCTCAATAGACGAAGCAGGGGAGGGGCGTCCCCTTGATTGAACGATCAGAGTACCAATATGCGATTACTGAACAAATTTCCCGGAAGTATTTAAAGAAAAATACCAGGAATGTGAGGATTGCCAAACCGTGATTCAGCAACCACAGGCGTTTTGATCATGGTAAAATAACAGAGTTCCCTTGGGCGACCCCCTCGCTCAGGGGAACTATTTTTGTTAAGGTTACCGGAGCCTGATCCTGCGGAACTGGAAGCGTTTTGGCGGGAGCATAATAGGCCAGGGGGGTGAAACCGGACAATTCGTAAGAAATATATCAGAAATTACGTTCTACTCTTGACAAACCGTTTGATTGTGATAATCTAAATCAAAAAGGGATAGAACATATGTCCAAATCTCGCAGAGGCAGCAGGAGGGACGCAGGACGAAAGAAGGTTTTACCAAAGCATTGGATAAGGTATAATCTCCCCGGCTATTGCACGAGCGAAGAGGAACACGCTAAAATTATTCGAAGCCTGACACCCAGAGAAAGGGCGCAGGTATTGTTGAAGAAGGCACAAGGAGGCGCATAATGAACGAAAAACAGACCTTGCAGGAGAAGCTGCAAGAGGAAGAACGAAAGGAGAGCCGTATGCGTAAGTTGTTTATTATAGGAGCTTTATTTGTTATCACCCTGGCTTGCCTGGGCATAGCCGCCAAAAAGGTGATCGGGTGGTCCAACGAAGGAGCTGTAAAAGCAGCTGCTACCATGGTAGTTGTTGAGACCCGCCAGGCAAAGGAGACCGCCACCGCAGTGGCCAATGCCCCCAAGCCCGGTTATGAAGACCCCGCCGAGGCCGTCAAGCTCAGTGTGACGCAATGGTACACCTATGATTACACCGGCGAGTTTGAAGTATGGGCTGAGAAGATGTGCGAATTTACTACCAGGTACGCCTGTGAAAAGGAAGTTTACAATATCGGCGGTGAGAATTGGAAGAACAACGTAGTTCCAAAGCAGATGCAGTCTGTGGTTGAAGTTACTCCGGTTCGCATGATCTGGGAACATTCTTATTACGATGAGGATGCCGGTCGCAATCTGGATAGCCAGGTGTGGGAATACAAACTTACCGGCAGTATCCATCCAGAAAAAGAATTCACCCGCTATGTGATGATCGCTGATGGAGGTGCAGGCTGGCTAATGGTCCACGATCTGTGGGACAATGAAGCTGCCCAACTCTTGCAGGAGATTTCAGCCACCGCAATTCCCAAAAAGCCAAATACCTGATCCGTCAGGTTATTTCTCCGCCCGAAAGCCCCGTCTGCGCATAGGCGGGGTTTTCTTTTTGTTGTAAATACAGGGCGTGCTGGTAATAAGCTGGTAAATTAACCCTTGACAATGCACAAAAGTGCATGTAAAATCGCAAGTAAGTGGTACTAAGAGACGTGAGATATCTCTTGGAATATCCCGAGGCGTCACACTACCCCCAGCGTGCTATGCACGTCATCAGAAGCCCAAATCCGATTGACCTCTCTTAACGGCAATGCAGTATTGGTTGCCCATATATGTATGTTTTAGGTGGGATTCCCCTTTGTTCCCGTTCCGGGACTGAGGCGCGCAAAGGATATCCTGTCCTGAATCTGTATGCATACATATAAAGAGAATTCAATTGGATTTTTTTGTTTAATTGTTTGCTCTACCCGGAGAGAAAGGAATAAGGATGAGAATGCGAAAAATCTTGTTGGTCAGTCTGTTGGTTGTGCTGCTGTGCGGCATGAATGTATCCGCAGCATTTGCAGATGGAGAGGCCCCGCCGCCTGATTCGTTGACCTGGTCGGATTCCACGAATGACGCCGGCAATCGTGTGGATATGTCGGGTCTGCAGGGCACAGAAGTGCAGATGCAGATCAACACAGGAAGTGGCGAAAATGCTTATGCAGGCGGCCAGGGCAGCCAAACCGAAACTGTCACGGTCACGGTATATCAGGACCCGAACAAGGGCGGTTATTTCGTCGCAATGGACGATACAGCGACAGCGAACGCACATCAAAATTCAGCACTTCAAGCCGCAGTCGATGCTTCTCAAGGCGCATATACATCATCGTCGGCTTTGCAATCTTCTCAGTCTCAGGCGAATGGCTGGGATGTTTCTCAACATTCTGTTGCAGCGGGCAGCACGGTCAATTCGGGCTTATCAATGGCATTCATCAATTCTTCCACCCTGCATAGCAATAATACAGTAGTGGGTTTTGATCAGGTTTCCAATACAGCAGGAATTTATACCCCGACCGGAGCAGGATTTGACGGCGGGCTGGAAAGCACCCTGGCATCGAATCCTAATCTCAATCTCTACAACACGGCCAGCTATGGCGCGAACAATAATTCAGCCTCATACACAGGACAGTGGAATTTGTTCAACAGTATTGATACTGCAGGAATGAAGATCCAGGCAGGCGTTCAGTCTTTGCTGGGGAATGCAGCTAATGTAAATCAAATCAATGGGTCCATTTCAGAATATCAAACTCAACACAATTACGGATCAAACAATCAATCGTGGGGACGGCAGTTATTGAATGCCTTGAATCCCAGGAACGCTATCAACGCTATTCAAAATCTGGTGAACACGGGTTCTCTTGGCGGAAAGCCAACGACATATAACCAGTACGTATCACCGCGAACATTTGGCAATCAAATGCAGGTGGCACTACAGCAGCTTGCTCTATCCAATCTGACTACCGGCGGGGGAACAACTGTTTTGTTGCTGCCAGGTGGTTTCAACATGTCAGCATTTGGTTTTTCCCCTCCTGGCGGTGGCCCTCCCGGTGGGCCAACTCCACCTCCTTTCATCTGGATTCCTGTTTATCCGGCGAAACCGTCCTGCTCACATTACGCTATTATTCCCGGCAATATTTCAGCCGTTGCCCGCCATACAGCACCACCTAATCCGGTGGTGATTGGTCAGGATGAACAGAAGCGCGGAGCTGATCTGTGGTGGGAATTGAACATTACCCCAACTATTGAAGAGTGGGAAGAATTGGTAGTGACCGGTTACGGAAAACAATGTAATCCGTTCAATCCAAACGATTGCGTGATCTACGAGGAATACGGCTGTGAAATGCACCGCAACTATTACTGTGAACGGGTTGCAGAAGCAGAAGCCACAGCGACCCTGTCAGCAGCATCGACGGCGTGGATCCTCGAAGACCTTTTCTACAAATATCCTGGCGCTGCGCTCAAGAACCCTGCTTTTGGATTCCGCAAGCCTGCAATAGGGGCGTGCCACGGGACGACCTTTGTGTGGACCATTGAAAAGGAACGGGTACAGGTTGAAGATCCTGGAAACTGGGATCTGGGTGTTCGTGGTGTAACGGGCGGAACGCCCGTGTCTGGTGCACGGAATTTCAATGTAGCTGGCGGCAGCTTCCCGGCCTACCTGATCGACACTACCATCATCCGGTGAGGGGATCGTACAGTGGATAGCATCTTTTTACCATTCCTTTGGGCGCTGAACGGCGTATTGGCAGTCATCTACATTCTCGCTGAGAATCTCTTGACTGTTGGCTTGCTGGGCGTTCTGATCTGGATGCTTCTGTCATTGAAGCCATTTGCCAATGCGTATTACGCTGAACGGATCAAGGTTTTCTTGCTGGTGACGGCTGTTGCATCGCTTGTGATGTCAGTGATCGCGCCGTCCCCGGCCCCGTTCTTTCTGCTGATCATGCCCTTGTTTGCGATGAGCTCGCTCTATATGGGGTTGAGCCGAACCAATCCGGCTGATATTTACTGGAATTATGCCCAGACCGCGTTGATCTATAACGGGGCGATTGTGTTGTTCATGTTTTTAGAGAGCAATCTGGGGCAAACCTCTGGTACCAGTGGGGCGATGTACCTGCTGCAGGGTCAGAATTACATAGGTTTATTAGGCGGGATTGCCATGTATGGCATTCCGGTGTTCTTCATGGCCAGTGTTGCCAAAGAGTATCTTGCTCACAAACCACAACAGAAGCCAGAAGACATGCTTACAACAATCCGGGATGCACGAAAGCCGAGGATGCGTCAATGATTGAGATCATCAAAAACGGTTATGAATCAAATCGTAAAGGCGAAGTCTCCTATGCCTGGTACGAGATATTTGAAAACAATGAGCGATTCTTCCGAGTAGTGGCCTTACGAGAGTTATCGGTACTATCCTGGAATCGTGATCAGCAGGAAGAAGGGTTACTTGGCCGGCAGTGGGCGGCCATCAAGGGGCTGCATAATTCACAGGTAAACATGCTGTACACCGCCTGCGGTATTTTCGATCCCTGGATGGGCATTGTGCAAATGTACGGTGCTGCTGAAAATGGTCACACGAAAGACCAGGCCATCATCAGAACAACCCAGCAAATCGCTGCGGTAGAAAGTACCTTGCGAGGTTTTCCGCAAACCCAACTGGTATTGCCCAATCTGGATGTCCTGCGCTGGTACAGTGCCTTTATTGCAGAAGGACAAAACATTCTGGCTTTGTTGGGGTATCCCGACCCGCGCACCAAAGAAAGGGTGTCCAGTTCGAGAAACGGCAGTCTGCCCGATGAAACCAGTAATGATCTTGCATCTGAGCAGTTGGAGATATTCTTCCGCGGTATGGCTTCGCTGGGAGAATCGTTCATCTACCAGGTAACAGCGGACCGCATGGATAAGGATTCCCTTACCAGGAATTTGATGATGGTCAACCAGATCACATCAGATTACGCCAGCCAGCAGCGGGGGGTCAAGTCGGCCAATGTGTCTGTGGGTATCCCGATCATGGTCAATGCCTCACAGGGATTGTCAGATGGGCGTTCCCAGGGAGAATCGCAATCTCAGGGAGAGGTCAACAGCGATTCGCATGGATGGGGAAAATCCGAGACCAATTCAGCCAGTCATTCAGAGAGTCAGGCGTTGAGTTTGGGATCAGCCGAGACCTTTGGTGAATCAAAAGGTGTTTCCGTCGGGGCCAGCCATACCGATAGTCATTCCACATCGCAAAGCATTGGTCATACAGACTCATGGAATCAATCCCAATCTCAGGGCGTATCAGCAGGACAGTCCCAGGGAGGGAGCTGGAGTGAGGGCGGCAGCGTTGCCGTCTCAGCAGGGGAGGGGGCATCATGGGGAGAATCGGCCAATGCGGGGGCGAGTCTTGGCGCAAATCTTGGCGCAAGTGCAGGTGTCGTAAAGGCTGGCGGGAACGTCGGCAATAATCAAGGGTTTAGTGCTTCAGAAGGCGGCAACGAGTCAGCCGGGATCAACGTGTCCCAGAATTTTTCACAGGGCGGTATGTCGTCGTCCAGTCAGGGCTTTTCACAAGGTCAGTCGCAAGGCATTGGCGGTGCTGATAGTGTATCAGTCAGTGAACAACACGGGGTATCAGACGGGGTAAATGTGTCCGTCAGCCGGGGTCAGAATCATTCCATTACCAGTTCGGTAAATCGCACGCAAGGATCAGGCGATTCCATCGGCAAGGCAAGAGGGGTATCTGAAAATTGGGGCGAAGGCCATGCTGTCAGTGAAGCGGTCAGTCAGTCCCAGGCACAGAACGTAGGCCGGGCATTGGGTACGGGTATTACAGGCGGTATCGCACCATCTATTAGCCTGGGGCGCTCCTGGGCAACAGAAGACCGGGTGGCCA
>JAIOTF010000346.1 GCA_021107195.1 Anaerolineaceae bacterium
GGTGCGTGCATCATCACCGAAAACAAAAGCCTCTCCCGGAAAATTGACCGCGCTGTCTTTCCTGGCGAACAAGGCGGCCCGCATATTCACGCCATCGCCGCGCTGGCACTGACCTTCAAGCTGTCGCGTTCACCAGAATTCCGTTCGCTGCAAAGCCAAATCATAAAAAATTGCAAGGTACTCACCGACCAGCTTATGGAACGCGGACTGCGCATTTCCTTTGGTGGCACAAACACGCACCTGGGAAATATTGACTGCCGCTCCATTACCGGCCCCGACGGAACCCCGCTCTCAGGTGACATGGCTGCCCGCATTCTGGATATTGCAGGCATCGTAACCAATCGAAATACCATTCCCGGTGACAGAGCCGCGCTGCGAGCCATGGGCGTACGATATGGCACCCCCTGGATGACCCAGCGCGGCCTCGGAGAAGAGGAAATGGTAGAAGTGGGAGACATCATCGCCGATCTTCTGCAAGCCACCACGCCCTATAAAGTGAAATCACGCAGGGGCTTTGCGCTGCGCGCCAAAGTTGATTTCGAAGTCCTTGAAAAAGCAAAAATTCGGGTGCGGGAACTGGCTGCAGCTGGCGCTGTTGATGCCAAGTTTGAAAGTCATGGCTACCCGCATTTCTTCTATATCGACGACAAACCCAAATCTTCTGCTGTTTGGACGATGCTGGAATTAAGCTCTCGCAGTGTTTACCATTCTGGCAATTACCAGTTCAGCGGCGATAACGCCAAATCCCTCCAGCCCGGTAAATCAATCTATCATTTCATCTATTTTGCCTTTTCCAGTGATGTTGAAGCCTTGCAGATTGGTGAAAGCCAGCGTACAAGCCTCTGTACACCGCAAGGAACAATTAAAGGCGTCCTAACCTATGTAAACCCAGGCACATACAATTTCAGCCTTCCTACAAGCAAGGCAACGCTTGCGGCGACCTGGCTGCGCGATATTTCCGACGGCTATGTCAAGTTCGATCCTGACCTAACTCGCCGTTTGCCCGGCCCGGTGACGATCCGGGAATCCAAAGCAATGCCCATCACCGAAGCTTCCGGCGAGATTTATGATTTCACCAAACCCTATTTCATCTGCACCAATCATGGCAACGGTACACCACTGCCGGAATTCAAATGGGAGGAACCCGAAGATCCGCCGCTGAAACGCACACCTTTGTATAACGCCCACAAAGAACTTGGTGCCCGCATCATCCCCTTTGCAGGGTGGGAAATGCCAGTTTGGTACACCTCGGTTGTCGAAGAACACCTTGCAACTCGGCAGGCAGCCGGCCTGTTTGATATTGCCCACATGGGCGTATATCAATGCGAAGGCCCTGAAGCGGCCAGCTTTCTCGACTGTGTTTGCGGCAATGATATCAATTCCCTGGGTATTGGTGAGTCCTGTTATACACATTTGCTTGACCCACATGCCAATGTGATCGACGACTTGATGGTTTATCGGCGCGATCAGAATGTCTTCCTGATCGTCGTCAACGCTTCGAATGATGATAAAGACTGGGCATGGTTGAAAGCTGTCCATTCAGGTGAAATTATGGTCGACCCCAACCGTCCTTGGGTGCGTGCATTTGGCCGCAATGCTGTCCTGCGTAACTTGCGCGATCCAAAAGAAAGCGAAGATATGCGCGTTGGACTGGCCTTGCAAGGCCGACTCGCGCGGGAAATTCTGATCTCACTGGGTTGCAGCGATGAAGATTTTTCAAAGATCAAACGTCTGACCCGCACCCGCCTGTGCGATGCTGTTGTCGGTGGTTTTAACTTGATTGTCTCACGCACCGGATACACGGGAGAGAAGATGGCATTTGAACTCTTCGTCCACCCGCACCAGGCTGCTGCCCTGTGGAAAGCACTTCTCAAAGCTGGCGAATCCTCTGGCCTCAAGCCATGCGGACTTGGCGCCCGCGATTCCCTCCGCACAGAAGCCGGATTACCGCTTTACGGGCATGAGATGAGCGGAGAAATCAATTTGGGCGTCGCCGAAGCCGGGTTTGGCGCCTATGTAAAAGTCTACAAGCCCTGGTTCATCGGTCGCAAAGCATACCTGGATCGCCAGGCAGCCCATAAGGCAGAGGTGATTCGATTCCGCTTTGAAGAAAAAGGGGTACGCATGGCTCACCTGGGAAACCCGGTACTCGACAAAAAAGGCCGCACGATCGGAACAGTAACGAGCTGTGCGATCGACAGCGAGGGCTTTCTCACCGGTCAGGCCTACCTTGATCTAAAATACACTAAAGAAGGTACGCAAATTCACATCTTTCAGAGTGCTTCAAAGAAAGCTGGAAAAGCCCCAGCCGAACTAAAATTAGGCGACAGGATTTCACTGCCTGATTCGGCCATCGTCCTTACGCGGTTCCCTAAACTTTAATCTCTTGGCGGGTGTTTATAACACCCGCCATTTTGTTTTTCGCGACTTATTCAACCAACCTGTTTCAACAAGGAGATAACGTATGCAAACCCTATGGGACCAACGCTACGCACAACGCGCCCAACGCATGTCAAGTTCAGTGATTCGGGAGCTACTCAAATTCACCGCAGAACCCGACGTGATCTCATTCGCTGGCGGCCTTCCTGCCCCTTCTGTTTTTCCGGTTGAGGAATTCAAGCAAGCCGCTATACGAGTATTGGATACTGATGGTCCAAACGCCTTGCAATATGGCACAACAGAAGGATACAAACCGCTAAGAGAATGGATTGTCAAATACAGCGCCGAATTTGGCATCAATATAAATATCAACAACGTCTTAATCACATCAGGTTCACAACAAGGGTTAGATTTGATTGGAAAAGTCTTCGTCAATCCAGGAGACAGAATTCTTGTTGAAGCCCCCACATACTTGGGCGCAATACAAGCCTGGAACGCTTACCAGACTGAATATATTAGTGTAGATTCTGACGCTAATGGATTAAAAATCGATGCCCTCGAAGCTGCTTTGCGGGCAGGTCCTAAATTCATTTATGTATTGCCGAATTTTCAAAATCCAACAGGACGTACAACGAACCTCGAGCGCCGCAAGCAGCTCGTCACTCTGGCCCAACAGTATGGTGTCCCGATCATTGAAGATGACCCCTATGGGAAACTTCGCTTTGAAGGGGAGCATATTCCCAGCGTTTTAACACTTGACAGCAAATATGCGGATCCGGACTGTAAAACTCCTTATGCAGGCAATGTAATCTATCTAAGCACCTTTTCAAAAATCCTGGCTCCTGGACTTCGCCTGGCCTGGGTGATCGCACCAGAAACCGTGATCCAGGCCTTGGTCAAAGCCAAACAGGGCGCTGACTTGAACACCGCAAAAATCATCCAGATGACCACCCACGAAGTCTGTAAAAATGGCTTTATAGACAAGCATATTGAGATCATTCGCAAGGTCTATCGTGAGCGCCGAGATGTCATGCTGCGCTGCCTGGAAGACTTCATGCCGGAGGGCGTTCAATGGACATCACCCCAAGGCGGTCTCTTCTTGTGGGTTACACTGCCGGACCACATCAATACCACCCAACTTCTCAAAGAAGCCTTGAAAGAAAAGGTGGCTTTTGTGCCCGGAGAATATTTCTTCCCGTGTGGCGGTGGACAAAACACCATGCGACTGAATTTCTCTTTCTCCCGTCCAGAACTCATAACTGAAGGTATTTCTCGACTCGGCAAGGCGATAAAAAATCATATCTAAACCTTTGCCAGGCGTAATCACTTTCAACCTTACAAATTGTATGAGTTGACTAACGATAAACAGTTCCTCGGCTTCTGGCCACGGAGCTGTTTATTTTATTCGCGAAAGATCAACGCTGGTGACAGGTGGTATCTTCCCACAATTTAAATTTTTCAAAAATTGATCCGCCATAAAATTCCATCAACAGCGAATTGTCCGGGATGAGATCAACATTCATCGGCAGGAACCACTCCAGCAGCGCCAAAAGCCGCTTTGCCTCAACATGCGCTGGCGTACCGTAAGGAACCTGACGCAAAATTGGCTCTGCAAGTGGTTTCAGGGCAGCCAATTCATATACCAAAGCTGAGTTGAATATCTCGTCAGCGTTATTTTGATAGGGGAAAATATTGCGTTTTTCTCCCCGGCGCACGGATTCCCATTGTCCGATCGTCTGGCTGGCAGAATATCCTCGGTCACGCGCATCCCGCACAATTCTCCGAATCAATCTTGTATCCGTGGTAGAAATCCGATTTTGGCGATCCAGATTTAACTGGGTCAAAGCAGAGATATATATCCGGAAAATACGCTCTTGGGGCACATCCGCGATTAACTTCGGATTCAATCCATGAATGCCTTCCAGGATGATCAACTGGTCCGACGCCAGTTTCACCACTTCGCCAGATTCACTCAGTCCCGATTTGAAATTGTAATGCAGCAGTTGAACCTCTTCCCCAGCCATCATCTGTTGCAGATGCTCGCCAAGGGCTTTGGTATTCAAAGCATTCAGGGATTCATAATCATATTTTCCATCATCCCCGATCGGGGTCTTAGAGCGATCAACAAAATAATTGTCCATCTCCAGCGCAAATGGTGAGATTCCCTGGGCGATTAACTGCACCGCAAGCCGCTTAGAGAATGTGGTTTTTCCAGAAGAAGATGGCCCTGCTATCACAATCACCGATTTCTCAGGCCGTTCAACGATCTTTCTGGCAATTTCAGCTATACGCATCTCGTGCAACGCTTCCGATACCAGCACCACACCCCGAATCCGGTTTTCTTCGATTGCATCGTTCAAAGCGCCGACACTCCCGACACCTAGACGTTCCAGCCACTTGCCGTATTCTTGAAATGTTCCAATCAAGCGTAATGATTCCGGCGCAGGTTGAATCTCTTTAGGGCGATGGCGACGCGGAAAGCGCAGGATGAAACCTTCTTCCATCGAAGAAAGCGCAAACCAGCGCATATATCCGGTGGAAACTACCATATATCCATGATGATAATCACGGTGTTCTGCCAATTGATACATCATCAAATGCGGTTTCTGCCTGTATTTCATCAAGCGCACTTTATCAGATTGTCCTCTTTCCTCAAAATACGCTACTGCTACATCTAACGGTATCTGCCTACGTTCAATAGGGAGATCAGCGATTACCAGTTTGCGCATATGTTCTTCAAGCTGCTTCAATTCAGCATCTGTCAAAGGTGCTCTACCGACTACTTGACAATAAAAACCACCGGATGAAACAGAGTGATCCACAGTCAGGGCACCATCAGTGAAAAGATCATCATACGCCGCCTCCAGCAGGTAGATCAGTGAGCGGCGATAGATGCGCGCCCCATCAGGATCAGCCATGCGGATAGGCGTTACTTGAGATTCAATGTTGATAGGGTAGCTCAATTCCCGTAAGCCGCCATTGATGATCGCCCCAACAATCTGCTGTTCATCCCAATCCGGGAGCGACTTCAGGAATTTTTCCACAGTTGCGTGCCGCGGCCCTGAAAGAACTTGTCCATCAGGCAAAAAGATATCAACCGTCTCTCGCGGAGATTGTCTGATTTCTACATCAACTTGCTTATTCATAAAGTAAACCCCTGATCTCTAACAATTTTCTTGTAAGACGTTAAGCGCTTCTTTTCAAAGAAGGAAAGCAATTATACCAAGAATACGAGAGGGCTACAAAAAAACAATGAACGCCCTTGAAAATACTTGATTCTTATTATTCCATAAAATGCGGCCAAAATATCTTATAGCGTGGATTAACCCTTCGTATTAAGCGATAAGCATAAGATTGAAAGCCAAAACAGGGCCAATATCGCGCCGCAGCAGGATTGGTCGTTCGCCAATCAGTCGTGATCACTTCATAGCCCTGTTGATGGGCAATATTCAGAGCATGAGTGAACAAGACCCTGCCAATCCCCCGCCCTCGATAGTCTGAATGAGTAGCGCAACTGTGAAATGAGCTGTTTCAGGGGCTCCCAGCAAATAAGTAGGACCAATTTCCTCGGCGTTGATCACAACAAAAGAAACGATTTGATCGCCATCTAAGGCAATCCAGGTTGTCGAGTCTGGATCCGAAGCCAACTCGGCATACGCCGGCAGCAAACCGGCCAGATGCTCAACCGGTACCGGTTCCCAAACCGGAGCGAGATTATAATGTCCGGCAATCCAGCCACCACAGTGATACAGTTGATCTGCATCCGAAAGCAAAACTTCCCGAATGACAATGCCATCCGGTGGTTCGATCTCTGCCCTCTCATCATCAACTGACGCCAAGGCATACTCCTGTTCCTGGCCAAAACTTAGCGAAAAACTAACATCAAGCCAGGCTGACAGTGCAGGGCAAACAAGATAATGGTTCAACACACCATCCTAAATCCACCGCTTTCCTGCTGACGCGTATAACCTGCGCAGCTTTTCTGTATCATTTTTATCCTCAAAGGCAATCCCGCCAAACGGCACCCACGCGTGCCTCCCAAAGAATGCGTTCTCGTCATAAACACCAAACAGGTAGCCGATCACCCTGTCCTGTTCCATCATCATCACACCGTAACAGTCCCTTTTCTCAAATTGCGCAGCCAGAAAGGCTTTTGCCACTCCCTGATCGGTGACACGCTTTGGTAAAAGCGGAAAAGCTTTCAAGATGCCAGAAAACTGCTGAACCAAAAGGTCGGATGCTGAGGGCAGATGGTCGTGTTGAAAAGGAATAATCTCCATAAGGTATCCTGGGATTGTATCTCCAATGAAAATGATATATTGCAACTTTCTAATCCTATGCCGATGATACAAACAGAAGCCTGACTTCGTTTATAATTCTTGGAAACCGGAGGAAAAGAACATGCAACCTGCTGAGTGGAGATTGATCATTTCTGGACCTGCTGAAGGTCCCTACAATATGGCGCTGGATGAAGCCATCCTTGAATGTGTTGGGAAGCAGATGTCTCCTCCAACTCTGCGTCTATATGCATGGGATCCTCCATGCCTTTCGCTGGGTTTCTCTCAACCGATCGCAGATATTGACCAAACCGTTCTGAAACAAAATGGATGGCAGCTTTGTCGCCGTCCAACCGGGGGGCGGGCCATACTTCACACCGATGAACTCACCTATGCCGTCATCGGTCCTGTAAATGATCCCCTTCTACGCGGCGGTGTCCTGGAAAGTTACCGGCGAATTGCTACCGCCTTGCAAAACACTTTGCTGAGGCTTGGTTTACAAGCTCAAGCGGATAAAGAATACAATTTACCCTGGGAAACATCCCCACAGGCAGCGGTATGCTTCGAATCCCCATCAAATTATGAAATCACCGTCAACGGCAAGAAAATTTTCGGCAGCGCTCAAGCCAGGAAAGCACATTCCGTGCTGCAGCATGGTTCTCTGCCACTCTACGGCGATTTAACCCGCATTACAAGCGCAGTGCGATACCCAGATAAGATTAGCCGGAAAAAAGCTGCTGAGCGCCTCCTGGAGCACGCTGCGACAGTGGAAATGTTCCTCAATACTAAAATTGCCTGGCAAACGGCAGCAGATATCTTCATCCAGGCTTTTCAAAGTAGTTTAAATATCAAGCTGTTACCTGACAAACTCACTAAAGAAGAATTAGAACGGGCCGCTTTGCTGCTGGAAGAAAAACATGCCAATCAAAAATGGCTGGCAAAAACCTGACCCGCAATCATTCAGCACTGTGGATAAAAATCACTTCTTTGTAACCGAGGCTGCGGAATAACCGTTCCAGATACGCTTCAGCATTAATGTTGGCCTGGTCGAGAATCCCATCTGCTAACGCCGCTTCCAGTATCTTCTGCTCAGCCACCTGCCGCGCCTGGGTCTCCAGATTGGTATCACTTTTCCGTAGGATACCTGTGTCCCTCTCATACACATAAGAATTTTCATTGTCCAATGTCGCCACGAACACTTCTGTCTCAGGCAGATTGACATACAATGCGCCATCTTCCAGCCACATGTTCTGGGTTGTCATTTTTCCAAGATCAACACCTGCAATCACCACCCCATGAGCCACAAACAGCAGTTTATCGCCAAACAAAAAATCAAACTGGCCTTGTGCGATCTCAGCGGTGATCACTTTCTCCACCGAATATTGAATACACTCCAGTTTCGCCAGCGAGCGAACCTCATGAATGATGGTTACTGGATCAGGGAGAATTGTTGGTGTAGGATGCAGGAACTGTGCTACCTCTGTTTTGATCTGCGCATTTGCTTCCGTGAGCGGCGCAATTGCCGCTTCGGTTGTGTCCTGCATAAGCTGTCGCATCAGATACGGGAGTCCAAAAAATATCCCCAATATGAGCACGATCATTGCCACCAGGATCAACCAACTCATCCCATTTCTTTTCATCCAAATATCTCCTTAGCTAAATCCATAATTCCAGATATCCAATAATATTCTTGATTTGCAACAATGAACCCTTCATCTATGAATAAAAAGTTGCCGGTTTCTAAGCCATTACCCGTTTCTGTGTTGCACCTTCATTATACTTTAGGTCAACAACGCGTAATCTCAATTCGAAGAACTAACAATTTCCCAATCGCTCAAAATTCTGCTCCTCATGTTACAATCGGAAAATGTGGAAAAAATTACGCAAATTTATCATACGCTTGTTAAGCATGAGCGCCGTCTTGGCAATTCTGGTCTTGGGTTTTCCG
The DNA here is from genome assembly GCA_021107195.1 of Anaerolineaceae bacterium. Classification (GTDB taxonomy): domain Bacteria; phylum Chloroflexota; class Anaerolineae; order Anaerolineales; family Anaerolineaceae; genus SMBSF63. Next base: position 8,605 of record JAIOTF010000346.1, read on the forward strand.
GTATTGTTAACCCAAATCCTGTCGCGTTCCCGCATCTTTTCCATTGAAAACAGCCCGAGCGCACCGGTCGCCATTGTTTTTGGCGCAGGCTTGAACTTTGATGGCAGCCCCACCGCAGTATTGCAAGACAGGGTAGCAACGGCCGCTGACCTTTACTTTGATGGCAGAGTAAAAAAACTACTTATGACTGGCGATAACCGCTTTCTTGACTATAACGAACCCGGGGCGATGCACTCATACGCTGTGGAATTGGGCATTCCTGAAGAAGACATTGTACTGGATTTCGGCGGACGCCGCACCTACGATAGCTGCTACCGCGCTTCTGCAATCTTTGGTGTCACTGATGCGATCCTGGTAACACAACGCTATCACCTGCCGCGCGCTTTGTTTCTTTGTAACCATCTTGACATCGAATCCAGCGGCGTGGTCGCTGAAAAAACGCCCTATCCAACCCGCTCTTTATTGGCTTGGAAATCCCGTGAAGTGATTGCAACCCTGGTTGCATTTTGGGACTCCTGGATGCAATTGCCTCCACCTGTACTAGGTGAACAAGAACCCATCTTTCCTGACAAGTAAAACGTCACAAAAATTCCAGTCTTCCTGGTTTATTCCGATATACCAGGTACGATTCTTGCATAAGTATTCAGAGAACCAATTCAACCGTTTGGAAGATAGTTCATGTATAATTTCATAAAACGATTGACGGGAGATTTGAGTATGGATCGCAACCAGGGAATGCAAATTGTCGAGGAATTCATTAAGAATCGTAAGCTTATCAACCACATGCTTTGTGTGGAATCTGCAATGCGTTGGTACGCTGAAAAGCTTGACCAGGATAGTGAAACATGGGGATTAACCGGGCTACTGCATGATTTTGATTGGGAGATACATCCGACATTGGAAGAGCACCCCGTAGCAGGTGCGCCAATCCTTCATGAACGAGGCGTACCAGAAGAAATTGTTGCGGCAATTTTGACCCACGCAGATCATACCGGATACCCGCGAACCACCCTCATGCACAAAGCCCTGTATGCCTGCGATGAGATCACCGGACTGATCACCGCGGTTGCCCTGGTTCGCCCTTCCCGGTCACTCTATGATTTGAAAGCAAAATCAGTCAAAAAGAAATGGAAAGACCGCTCATTCGCCGCCGGGGCCAACCGTGAGGAAATTAGCGCAGCCGTTGAGGAATTCAACGTTGAACTTTGGCAGCATGTCACCAATGTTATTACGGCTATGCGCAATATCGCCCCAAATATTGATCTGACAGGCAATCTTTCCCCGGATGGCATACCACTTGACTCGTAAGCGATCACCTATCGCATAAGGAGATTTATGGAGCTTCAAGGCAAAGGCATGATGATCTGGATTGTTTCCAGGTGTGAAAATGGCAACCCTGAGACCATTGCCAAAACAGCCCAGGCCGCCGGTTTGACTCATGTTCTTATAAAAATTGCCAATGGCACCCGTTCATTCAATATTGACTCCAATACCGGTTTCGATCTTGTTGCACCGGTGGTGCAGGCGTTGAAGACCCGCGGTATCGCCGCGTGGGGCTGGCATTATGTCTACGGTGACGCCCCCCATTCAGAAGCTGATATTGCCATTCAGCGTGTACGCGAATTGAACCTAGATGGGTATCTGATCGACGCCGAAGGAGAATACAAAGAACCCGGCAAAGACGAAGCCGCAGCAGAATTCATGACCCGCCTCAAAGCGGGTCTTCCATCCAGTACACCAGTCGGATTATCATCCTATCGTTGGCCGACCTATCACCCCAATTTTCCCTGGAAAGAATTCCTTGAAAAATGTGAC
>JAIOTF010000405.1 GCA_021107195.1 Anaerolineaceae bacterium
CCAACAGCAGACAGCAAAGCCATCGGAATGGTGAGAATAACTGTCCACTTTTCCTGCCATTTTTGAGCTTCCCGCGGATTTTCCCGCATTCTCCGCTCCAGCGCCGGAATAATCGGCACAAGGAGCTGCAAAATAATCTGTGCGGTAATATACGGATACACACCCATCGCCAGGATGGAAAACCGTGATACCGTGCCACCAGAAAGCAGATCCAAAAGATTGAACAGGTTTCCAGCAGCCCCGCCAGAACTGGCTAATTGAGCCAGTACTGCGCGGTCAATCCCGGGAACCGGGATATTCGCCGCAAAACGGTAAATCGCCAGTAAGCCTAGTGTGATCAGCAGTTTATTACGAATATCAACTGACTTCCAGAGATAACGCCAAGCTGAACGCTTCATGCGAAGGACTCCTCTTTTTCAGCCGATCAAGCAATGATTTCGACAGTGCCGCCAGCAGCCTTAATTTTTACGAGGGCGCCCTTGCTGACACGATGAACCTTTACCTTCAACGGAACTGAAATCTCTCCGTGACCTAAAATCACAACAGGATTTTTAGGTTTGCTCAACAAATTGACTTTCGCCAAAGATTCCGGCGTGACTTCATCATTCGCTGAAAAACGGCTCATCAGCAATGCGACATTGACTTCATTGTATTCAACCCGGTTGATTGGAGTGAAGCCTTCACCACGCATAAACGGTAACCGACGGAAGAACGGTAAATTACCGCCCTGACGATACAGATGGCCGCCTGAACCAGAACGTGAGTTCTGTCCCTTTTGACCGCGTCCGCTCGTCTTACCCAATCCGGAACCATAACCACGACCTCGCCGAGTTCGCTTCTTGGTGGCGCCATCATTGGGTGTAAGTTCATGCAATTTCATACTAACACCTACTCTTCCACGCGAACCAGATGACTGATTTTCGCGATCATTCCCCGAATAACTTCGGTATCATTTTGCACTACAGTCTGGTTCATCTTGCGCAAGCCCAAAGCACGCACGGTCCGTTTTTGGCGAATCGAGTAGCCAATCGGGCTCTTCACCAGCGTAATGCTCAATTTTTTGGGAGCTTTTTTCCTAGGCATTCTCCCTCCGATCCCAGTAAGGCTTCAGATCCTGGACGGGTTTTCCGCGTCGGGCTGCTGCCTCTTCTGGTGTCTTCAACTGCTGAAGCGCATCAAACGTTGCCTTGACCACGTTTAGCACATTCGCACTGCCCAGTGACTTCGTGAGAATATCGCGGATACCCACAGCTTCCAAAACTGCACGCACACTGCTGCCGGCGATAACGCCGGTACCAGGAGAAGCAGGTTTCAGCAAAACTTTGGCACCTCCCACCCGCCCCAGAACTTCATGAGGAATGGTGGTTCCAATCTTGGAGACCGGAAGCATATTCTTTCGGGCACGCTCTGTTGCCTTGCGCATGGCATCCGGCACGGCATTTGCCTTGCCAACACCCATGCCAACGTTTCCATTATTATCGCCAACGACTACTGTCGCTCGAAATTGAAACCTGCGGCCGCCCTTCACAACTTTAGCGACACGTGCGATCTCAATCACGCGCTCATCATACTGATCTTCAACCGTCTGCGACTTTTTATATCGGCTTTTTCTATTATCCATATCAGGTCCTCTTCACGCACTAGAACTTGAGGCCGGCTTCGCGGGCACTATCAGCCAACGTTTTTACACGGCCAATAAATTTATAACCACCGCGATCAAAGACCACTTCAGTGACGCCCTTATCAAGGGCACGTTCTGCAACCAGCTTACCGACCAATGCAGCCTGCTCGGTTTTCGTAAGCCCGTTAACCTTGTCACGAAGTTCACGATCAACTGATGATGCGGTAACCAAAGTGCGGCCATCTTCATCATCAATCACTTGGGCATAAATTCCTACCAAACTACGAAACACACACAACCGCGGACGTGCCGGGCTGCCACTCACGTGTTTTCGAACACGTGCATGGCGTCGAAGTCTAGCTTCATTACGAGTCATTCTTGCCATAGCTCTACCCTTACTAAACTGTCTTGCCGGCTTTACCGGCTTTACGACGGACGTACTCACCCTTGTAGCGAATACCTTTACCCTTATAGGGTTCTGGCGGGCGAATCTTCCGGATATCTGCAGCCACCTGACCAACAACCTCTTTGTCATAACCGCTGACAGAGAGCGTGCGTGCCTTGGGGTCAGCCTCAAAGCTGATCCCCTCGGGTGGATCTACCTCCACTGGGTGGGAGTAGCCAACATTAATTACAAGTTTTTTGCCATTCATTTCGGCGCGGTAACCTACACCCTGAATTTCCAGCTCACGAGTGAAACCAGTGCTCACACCAGTGACCATATTCTGAATGACAGCCCGTGTTGTTCCATGGATGGCACGTGCAAATGCTTCGTCAGAGCTGCGTTCCACAATCACCTGGTTCTCTTCCTGCCGAATAGAAACCTCTGGCAGGAACTGGCGTTTCATTGTGCCTTTTGAGCCCTTGACCTGCACCTCATTGTTGGAGATGCTTACTTGCACGCCCGCCGGAATTTCTATCGGCAAACGACCTATACGAGACACGATTCTACCTCCTTGCTCCCGTTGATCACCAAACTTTACAGATGATCTCACCACCCACGCCGAGCTGTCGGGCTCGCTGGCCGGTCATCACACCCTTGGGAGTGGTAAGGATCGCAACCCCCATCCCGGAAAGAACCCAGGGGATTTCGGTCTTTTGTGAGTACATGCGGCGGCCAGGCCGGCTCACTCGCTCTAAGCCAGTGATTACCGGTTGGCGCTCGCGGCGCTCACCTACATACTTCAAACGTACACGCAATACCTTGTGCGAGGGTCGCTCGCCATCAACGATATCATAACTCTTGATGAACCCTTCTTCTTTCAAAATCCGGGCAATCTCAACTTTGATCTTCGAATTCGGCATCGCTACCATCGATTTTTCGGCCATCAGGCCGTTGCGAATACGAGTTAACATATCAGCAATCGGATCATTCACGCTCATTCTCAAACCCTCCGGGCCTACCAGGACGCTTTTCTAACGCCGGGAATTTCACCCTTTAAAGCTAACTCGCGGAAACAAATACGGCACAGTCCAAATCGGCGCATATAACCACGCGGCCGTCCACACCTTTTACATCGGTTGCGTACCTGGTTAGGGTACTGCCGTCGTTCCTCACGATACGTCATGCATTTCTTTGCCATATTATTCCTTCCTGAAAGGCATGCCAAGCATCTGCAACAGTGCCCGCGCCTGCTCATCTGTCTGCGCAGTCGTTACAATCGTAACTTCCATACCCCGAACCTTATCGATCTCATCGTAGTCAATTTCCGGGAAAATCAATTGTTCCCGCAAACCCAGGGTATAGTTTCCGCGCCCATCAAAAGCATTGGGGGAAATGCCGCGAAAGTCCCGCACACGGGGCAATACGACATTCATCAACCGGTCCAGGAAGGCCCACATGCGCTCACCGCGCAGTGTAACCTTTGCACCAATCTCACGACCTTCGCGCAACTTGAAATTAGCAATGCTCTTGCGAGCCTTGGTTACGATCGGCCTCTGTCCTGTGATCGTAGTAAGGTCACGAACAGCAGCTTCCAATGCCTTTGGGTCGTCCATTGCTTCGCCCAAGCCAATATTTAACACCACCTTTTCAATCCGCGGTGCCTGCATCACATTTCTCAGGTCCAACGCCTTCATCAAAGATGGCACGACTTCCTTCTGATACTGCTCTTTCATTCTATTCATTGTCTACCTATCTTTTGCCGGGTCTATTCAATCAGTGCTTCGCATTTTTTGCAAATCCGCAGCACCTTTCCTTCTTCACGAGACAGGCTGACCCGCGTTGCTTTGCCACATTTCTGGCAAACCAGCATAACGTTGGAAATATCAATGGGCATTTCCAATTTCACAATGCCGGGATTCACGGTGCGACCTTGAGACTGAACCTGACCCTGATGCTTGGTACGCAGGTTCACGCCCTGAACGACAACTCGACCTTCGTCAGCCAGCACTCTGATAACTTCACCGCGCTTGCCTTTGTCTACCGAGCGACCACTGATCACTTCTACCGTATCTCCCTTGCGAATCTTGAGTTTCATTTTCTAACTCTCCTCAATTCTCTGGCTGTCTACAATACTTCCGGAGCCAGAGACACGATCTTCATATATCCTTTTTCACGAAGTTCGCGCGCAACCGGGCCAAAAATACGGGTGCCTCTTGGATTTTGACTTTCTGCATCCAAAATCACTGCCGCATTATCATCAAACCGGATCGAAGAACCGTCTTCTCGACGCCATTCTTTTGCGGTTCGCACAATAACAGCCTTTACGATTTCGCTCTTTTTTACAGAGCCCTGTGGTGTAGCTGACTTTACCGTGCAGACACAGACGTCGCCAATGCGACCATAGCGCCGCTTCGAACCGCCCAACACATGAATGACCAACAGTTCTTTTGCACCGGTGTTATCGGCTACTTTCAGACGTGACTCTTGTTGAATCATGGCTTACTCTCCCTCACCGGCCTCCTGAGCCTCTTCATGGCGGCGCAAGATTGCTTCCACAACCCAACGCTTTGTGGCAGACATCGGGCGACCTTCAACAATGCGCACCTCGTCTCCAACCATGCAAGAAAGCTCATCATGTGCTTTCACACGTTTGCTCTCGTGAATAACTTTTCCATACAGCGGATGACGAAACGTCCGGGTAATTTTCACCACAGCAGTCTTCATCATCTTGTCGCTTGTAACAACACCAGTCAAACGACGTCGTCCGTTCATTTCTTCTCACCTTCCTGGCGAATTCCCAGCTCACGTTCTCGTAAAATTGTTTCGAAGCGGGCGATTTGGCGGCGGGTCACCTTCAGACGGCTGGTATCCGTCAATTGGCCCGTAACCGTTTGGAATCGCAAATTCATCAACTCATGGCGTGTATCTGCCAGTTTTGCTCCAAGCTCTTCCGAAGACAAGAGCCGAATCTCTTCCATGTTCATGAATAATCTCCTTGCAGATCAGGACGAGAAACGATCTTGGTCTTAATGGAATACTTGTAAGATGCTTGGTGCAACGCTTCTTTTGCAACCTCTTCTGACAGACCACCGATTTCCATCATGATCCGTCCTGGCTTCACCACTGCGACCCAATACTGCACATCACCCTTACCTTTACCCATACGGGTTTCAGCAGCACGGTGGGTATATGGCTTGTCAGGAAATATTCGGATCCAGACCTTACCGCGGCGGCGCATGACACGCACCGTTGCCCGGCGGGCAGCTTCAATCTGGCGGGCAGAAACCCAACCCGGTTCCAAAGCCTGAAGACCATAATCGCCAAACGACACTTCCGCGCCGCGCAACGCTTTACCTTTCATCCGGCCGCGCATCTGCTTTCGGTACTTTACTCGTTTTGGCATCAACATAATAACTACCTCATATCATCCACACTGTCGCCATGACAGCGCAGCAACTACTTGCTAACGTACACACCCTTGGTAGATTGCATCTCTTCTTCAGCCTGCGGCATAACTTCACCCTTAT
>JAIOTF010000059.1 GCA_021107195.1 Anaerolineaceae bacterium
CGTCCTCGTCCTCGTCCTCGTCCACCAGAATGGTGTCGCCATCTATGAATTCGTGAGAGCAAGGCGTCGGACAGCACATTTTCCACCTTCTGCTGGATCACCCGCCGCAGCGGGCGGTTCGCCTTTTGGCTTTTCTCCGCCAAGTCCCGCCCTTGCCGGTAACGCAAACCAAAGGATGCTGTCAGGTCTATTTCCTGAATTTTGGGAAGAAAAAAACCCCCAACGCCAGTGCGCTGGGGGTTCACTTAATCAATATATGGGCTTCATCAAACGCCGACGCCTAACGCCTCTTCGGGCGTTTTTTCGCCGTTGTCGTCCTTGCTCAAAACGATTTGTCCATCCTCGTCCACATCCACCAGAATGGTGTCACCATCCATGAATTCGTGGGAGAGCAAGGCATCGGACAGGGCATCTTCCACCTTCTGCTGGATCACGCGGTGTCAGTCTACGCTTTTTATGGTATCCCGAACTCGAATTGCCGTATCAAGAACATCCGTAGAAAATTGGTCAACTGCGAGATGAATAGCTTTTTCAATTTCAACTTCATCATTCAGGTCAGACCCATGTACTATAAAATTCTGATGATGAAGCCTTTCAATAAAATCTTTGTCAAGTAATACAAAAGGCAAATGCACAACTTGTGCATCCTGCAAAACCATCCAATCAATAATATGTTGCTGCCCCAACTTTGTCGTCATCCATGAAGGAAACAAACTAAAGAAACCGCCTGTACGAATTTCAGGATTGAGATTCTTAACGTATGCCAATAAAGGCGTATGCGGAGATGTGATTTCAACGTCGTCGATTACACCGGCTCGATGGATTTCATCAATGACATTTTTGAGAAATGGAAGAGTGGGACAGCGCAATTCAATCTCAAAACGCACCTTTCCTTTGCCAATATCAAGAACATCTCTAAGGGTCGGGATTTTTTCACCCGAAAATTTGTCACTGAACTTAACGCCGATGTCAAACGCTTGTAATTCGGGTAAAGAATAGTCTCCGATAAATCCAGTGCCATTTTCTGTTCGCCCAAGATAATAATCATGATGGACAATTATCTGATTATCTCTTGAAAGATGGACGTCGAATTCAATACCATCTGCTCCCTTATCAATAGCAATGGCAAACGCTGCTAAAGAATTTTCTGGCGCAAATTGCGCCGCCCCCCGATGAGCGATGATTAATGGGCTTTTCATAAACTCATTCCATCATTAGTGGAAAACTTTTAATTTGAAAGGTTTCATATCTATTGCATACCTGCAAGGTTGAGCGGCGTTAACCTAGCATCTAAAATGAGTATAGTCCAAATTGCGTATTGTACAAAATAGGCTTGATGAAAAATCTGTGCCGCTCATAAATGGTAGCCACTGCTGCCCGGGCCAGACCTGACAGGTTTTCAAAACCTGTCAGGTCTATTTCCTGAATTTTGGGAAGAAAAAAACCCCAACGCCAGTGCGCTGGGGGTTCACTTAATCAATATATGGGCTTCATCAAACGCCGACGCCTAACGCCTCTTCGGGCGTTTTTTCGCCGTTGTCGTCCTTGCTGAGAAGTAACTGTCCATCCTCGTCCACATCGACCAGGATGGTTTCGCCATTCTTAAAGCAACCCATCTACTAGAATATCGTTCCACCCCAGATGAATTCTTCAAACCCCGGTGAGGGGTATTTCCCCACAAGCCAGGTTCTTGATATGCGGTGCTTTGTGGCGATCCGCCGCAATTTCATTTCATCTGATTGTACAGGGTGATACTTGACCTCCAGTCCTGCTGGTGGTTCACCGGATTGGGTCAAGATGAAATCCACCTCATACTCATTCCCCCTGGACAGATATGCCAACTCACCATACCCCCAAAGCTGATTGAAAATAGCATTCTCAAACAATGCCCCTTCGCCTGGGTTGGCCAAAATGCCAGCGATGCCATTATCACGGAAATACAACTTCCTTCCCAGAGCTGCCGATTTATCCGGTCTTGCATAGGCTGGCAATTGATAAATGATATAGGTCTTCTCCAAAAATTCCAGATACCCTTTTAGCGTAGGACGGGAAACACCAACGATATTGCAAAGCTTGGAAGTTTCCAGTTTGTTGCCGATGCGAATCGCCAGGACTTTGAGCAGTTTTTGCAGCTCACCTATCTTGCGGAAATCAGCCAGCGATTGCACATCAATATTGATATAGGAAGAAAAAATATCATTCAGGATTTCACGTTTGACTTCAACCCTGGGCTCCAATACAACATCCGGCAATCCGCCATATTTCACAAACTCCTCATAATAAGCTTTCAGCCGCTCAAACTCATGAGGGTCATACTGCATTTCATCGAGCGCAGTTCGACGACGATAAGGTACCCCTCGAAATTCAAGAAATTCACCAAAACCCAATGGGGACATCTCAAAAATGATCTTACGTCCAGCCATTGATTCGCTGAAGAAGTTCTTAAGGTAATAAGAACTGGAACCGGTCAACAAAAATTTGATACCGTAATGATCATAGAGATACTTGACCACGCTCGGCAGATTGGGGACATACTGAATTTCATCCAATGCCACAACCATTGGACTATCTGGATCCATTCCCAGATTACGGAGATAATTCAAGACCACTTCATAATTTGATTCTTCAAATACGGCACGCTGGTCCAGGCGTTCAAGATCCAAATAGATATTGTTCGTTGTAACCACTTGATCCAGCAGCCAGTGCAAAGTGGTGGTCTTGCCAACACGCCGCATACCAGTGATCACAATGACGCGCTGGTCAGTCAATGCATCTTTAAGTGCAGGAAAAACACTTCGTTTTACTATATCCATGTCTCTATTTTACAAAAATACTGTGTTTTTGTAAAGTAGTATTTTACAAAATTTCCATTTTTTTGAAAATGCGATTTGTCGGCTCGTAGCAGAGTGGGCGCCTACGGCGAACCCGCCCTACCCCCAACACAAAAAAGTCTCCCCCGCTAACGCGGGGGAGACTCATCTTATTCTACTTACCCGTTACACACCGACACCCAGTGCTTTTTCGGGTTCTTTCTCGCCGTTGTCATCCTTGCTGAGGACGATCTGTCCATCCTCGTCTACGTCAATCAGGATGGAGTCGCCATCCGTGAAGTCGTGGGCCAGCAAGGCATCCGAGAGGGCATCTTCCACCCTCTGCTGGATCACCCGCCGCAGGGGACGGGCACCCATATCGGGGTCGTAGCCTTCTTCGGCCAGCAGGTCAATGGCGGCTTCGGTGGCGCGCAAACCGATCTCGCGTTCCTTGAGCCGTTCACCAACCTTGTCCAGTTCCAGCGAGACAATGTCGTGAATGTTCTGGCGTGAAAGCGCGCGGAAGACGACAACACTGTCCAAACGGTTGATGAACTCTGGACGGAGGGCTTTTTTCAACGATACCATCAACTTCTTGCGCATCTCGGCATACGCCTGCATTTCTTCCTCATTCTCGTCATGCTGCAAGCTGAAACCGAGCGAGGTCTGACGCTTGATGTCGTTGGCACCGATGTTGGACGTCATCACGATGATCGCATTGCGGAAATCCACCTTGTGGCCGCGCGCATCGCTCAAATGCCCTTCTTCCATGATCTGCAGGAGCATGTTCAATGCTTCCGGGTGCGCCTTCTCCACCTCGTCAAAAACAACGATCGAATACGGGTGGCGGCGGATCGTTTCAGTCAGTTGACCGGCTTCATCATAGCCAATGTACCCTGGCGGCGAACCCACCAGGCGGCTGATACTGTGTCGTTCCATGAACTCCGACATATCCAACTGCACCAGTGCGTCTTCACTACCAAACAGGAAGCGCGCCAGAGCTTTGGTCAATTCGGTCTTCCCAACGCCGGTCGGCCCCAGGAAAAGGAAGGTGCCAATCGGTCGGCGCGGGTCTTTCAAACCAGACCGTCCGCGGCGCACAGCTTTGGCAATCGCTTCAATCGCTTCTTCCTGGCCAATGATGTGCTCTTTGAGCTCTTCTTCCATCTTCAGCAGACGCGCCGATTCTTCGGTCGCCATCTGCATCACAGGTACGCCCGTCCACATCGAGACCAGTTCGGCAATATCATCCGCCGAGACCACCGGGCTGGTATCCCGGTTCCAGGAGCTGCGGAACTCTTCAATCTTCCGCAAAAGATCTTCCTGGCGCAGCTGCAAGGCTTCAACTTCAACCATGTTGTCTTCTTCTTGTGCCAGCGCCAATTCCCGGGAAATCCCGCGCAGACTGGTCATCAGCTTCTTGCTTTCCTTTGCAGCCGGGCTTTTGTACATGCGCACCCGTGAAGAGGCTTCATCGACCTGTTCAATTGCCTTGTCGGGCAAAAACCGCTCGGTTACATAACGGGAAGAAAGCCGCACAGCAGCATCCAGCGCCTCATCCGAAATAGACAGACGGTGATGCTCTTCATAAGCCTTGCGAATCCCGCGCAGGATCTCTTTGGTTTCTTCCTGCGTCGGTTCTTCCACCACGATCGGCTGGAAGCGGCGCTCCAGGGCGGCATCGCTTTCGATATGCTTGCGATACTCCTCCATCGTGGTTGCACCGATCACCTGCAGCTCGCCGCGGGAAAGCGCCGGTTTGAGGATGTTGGCCGCATCGACCGAAGAACCGGCCGACCCCGCACCAACCAGCATGTGTAATTCATCAATAAAGAGGATCGCCTTGGAAGCTTTTAATTCCTCGATCACCCGCTTCAAGCGTTCTTCAAACTGGCCGCGATACATGGTGCCCGCGATCAGCGAACCAACATCCAGTTGCAGCACCTGCTTGTTCAGCAGCAGGGCAGGTACATCGCCTTCAATAATGCGCTGGGCAAGCCCTTCAACGATCGCTGTCTTACCCACGCCCGGTTCACCAATCAAAGCCGGGTTGTTTTTGTTGCGCCGCGCCAAAATCTGAATAACGCGCTCAATTTCCATTTGCCGGCCAATGACCGGGTCCAGTTTGCCTTCTGCTGCTTTGGCTGTCAGGTCTGTTGCCAGTTGATCGATCAGCGGAGTTTTGCCGCGGTCTTTCTTCCGTTCTTCCTTCATGCCCTTCTTTGCCGCACCAGTGGCGGCGCCAGTTGTTCTACTCTCTTGCAGCACGCGCCGTGTCTGTCGGCGGATCTGTTCGGCCGTCACACCCAATTTGCGCAGTACGATCGCAGCCGGACCTTCCTCCATGCTGGCCAATGCCAGCAGCAAATGCTCCGTGCCAATATAATGATGACCAAGATTGCGTGCTTCCCCAATAGCGTACTCTAAAACCTTCTGCACACCAGGAGAAAGCTCGACATTCTGGCCTGTAAAATCACCAATACCACTCACGCGTTCGGTCATATCTCGTACGCGTTCATATTCCATTCCCAAATCGCGAAGTACGCGCCCGGCAATACCACCCTCTTCCCGTACCAAACCGAGTAAAAGATGCTCTGTACCAATATATTGCTGGCGCATCCGTTCCGCCTCCTGGTGGGCGAGACTTAATACCCGGCGCGCCCGCTGTGTGAAGCGATCCATTCCAGCCAAGGGTAACCTCCTTGTTATTTAAGCCAAAGTCTCCAGGAATAATCCTGCTCTCCAAAGTACTGCGTCTGATTCAATTACAAACGTTTTCGATGAGATATACCGGGATTTTTCCCAGCCAGATATCATGTGTCCATTCGACACAGTACCAGAGCAATTGGCCCTTCTTTACGTCCAATAAAAACAAATTAAACGGGCGAAATACCCAGTTTTACTCGTCTTTTAGACGCTTTATTTAACTCCGATTCTACCAGAGTTTAGAATGTTGTCGAGTCAAGCCTGCACTATTTGGATGATTCTTATAAAGATATAATGAGTCGCCAGACAGCCATCTTGTTCTAGAGATCCGGAACCCGGTAATCATCCAGATAGGCCTTTGCCGCCGTGCGGCCGGATTCAATCAACTGATCATAGCGTTCAGAATGCGAGGGAATATTAAAATCGGTATGATCAATGCAGCAGTCGCTAACCATCACAGTGCGCATCAAATCCAGCGTTTCACGGCTGAACATTTCGTCCCTCGTCTTCAAAGCCATTTCGGTCAGCATCACACTGGCAAAATCGACCACATTGTTGAATTCGCTGCTGGTTTGTGCACAATCTTTGGGTGTGTAAAGATAACAACCCAAAGTAGCCCAATTGATGCGGCTTTTATACCAACGGTTTTTCTTTGAAAAACGTTGATCGTCAAAATAGCGGATCGGGAAATTATCATACAAACCGCCATCCACATAATAATCCCCTTCTTCACCAAACTGACTGCCATCAAAACGCAATGCCCGGAAATAGAGCGGGATTGACATGGACATGCGGACAGCATCAGCCACAGCCACATCTGGCGTGGTGGCCGCGCTGAACATCTCTGCCCGGCGCTGAGACGCGTTGGATGCCGTCACATACAGATCGCGGAAACCATACCGACGAAAATCGGCAAACGTTGCCCGCTCATTGCCACCGCAACGCCCAGCCACCACTTCCTGCAGCCAGTTATAAAAATATTCACTCGTATACCAACCATATTCTTCGATCAGGCGCTGGGTGCAAACCAGATTGTCCGTGATAACGTTAAATTCTTTTCGCAGGAAATTCACACTGCGCTCATCGCGCCCTTTCATACGGGCCTGTGGTATGCTGCTGAAATCCAGCGTATCCATCACACCCATCGTTTCGTCCATGCTCATCCGAAAACTGAGCATCATAGCCGTGATTGCCCCTGCCGATGCGCCGGATACCCGCTCAATTTGCGAGAGCACACCGCGCTCTTCCAGTTCCTGTGCCACACCGGCATAAGCAATACCGCGAATACCTCCGCCTTTCAAAGCCAGGTTTTCAAAAGGATAATGCACGATCTCCCCTTGCCGGGCAGGAAACGCCATCGGCAGCAAACGCCCTGGCACCATTTTCCTGTATTCCTTATATGTATCGCCCAGGCGAGACTCAAGCATTCCCTCTTCAATCGTGATCAAGAACATAAAAGCGACCAGCCATACCGGCAGCATAGCCACCCCGACCACAGAGCGAAAAACAAAAGCAATTCCCAGCGCATACAAAATGTCGCCCAAATACATAGGATGGCGCACAACGCTGTAAAAACCGCCAACCTTAAAATGAACCTGGGCCTCCTCTTCCTTGAAGTCGCGGACAGGCAAAAAAGCTGCAATCTCAAGAATAAGTGCAGCCAGCAGCATTGCTCCCCCTACGTACCAATGCCAGCCGAGGCTCTCAAACCGTAATTGCTCCACAAATGGCATCACCAGCAAGGTATGTCCCAACAATGGCAGCAGCAAGCTGCCCAGGAAAAACACCGGCTGGCTGGCCATTTTGCGGCTGCTGGTCATTGCGGCGGCCCCCAACAAACCAAACATACTGATCAAAGCCCAAAAAAAGGGATTACTTAAAAATGCTTCTATGTTCATTTCAGACAAATACCTTATCAAGAAAAATTTCATTCTACTAAGCGTACGCAGCAAAGCCCGGGAAGTCGCGTACCCTTTATAAAAAACAGCCCGCTTTGCAAGCGGGAACTGTTTCAACTTTGCACACATCGCCCGCTGGGATGGAATGCGGGGCAATGACGCTTATAGCACAAGATCATCCAATGCCCGTTTGGGCACATGATGCACACCTTGCGCGTCCCGCCAGTATTTAATGCTGCCGTCTGCGCCCAGTTCATCCAATTGCACTTGCTCCACCGGCTTGCCCAGTGCCAACGCCAGGAGAATCTCATACTGCCCGGGGATAGACAAAGCCTGTCGCAGCACTTTGCTTTGAATAGAAGCAATCATACAGCCGCCCAAACCCTTTTCAACCGCGCCCAACAGCATACTTTGAGCAGCGATGCCATGATCCACGCCAAAATTCTTACTGATCCCGGTATCGCCCAGGATAATGATATACGCAGTGGGACGCTCGCCGGCCTCGGGACCATCCCAATCCTTGAGATACCCCGCCCAACGCAGCGCCGGGAAAATGGCGGCATTTTTCTCTTTATCCCACGACAGCATGAATTTCAAGCCCTGCAAATTTGCACCCGAAGCCGAAAATCGCGCCAGATCAACCAATTCGCGCAGCGTGCTTTCCTCAATTGCCGCAGTTGAAACAAAGCGGCGGTAACTGCGATTTTTCAAGATCAAATCCCGAAGCATAGCTTTCTCCGTTTTCACTAATGCGGATCGTCAAACTTTCCAGGCTGAATTGCGAATAAGAAAAAATACGCCCTTTTGTGGCAGCAAATTTATTCGTTATCGTCTTGTGTTTATACAACAAAGATAACGACTGAAGTCGTTACTACAATACGCAATTCAAGTTATCAAGGCAGGCGCCATTCGCCACGCCCGCCAGAGATGGCATACTCTGCCCGCAGCAGGTCTTGCAGCTCAGCATGCGTATTGATCACCCGATCCGCTTCCTGCAAATACGATGCGTCCAGCGAAGTTTCCAGCGCCACACATACCATGCCTGCTGCTTTGGCCGATTGAATGCCTGGCGGGGCGTTTTCCACCACCAGGCAAGCCTCCGGCGTCACGCCCAAAGCCGCGGCGCCTTTCTGGTAAGGCTCTGCTGCTGGTTTGCCGTGCCGCACCTCGTCCGAACCAGAGACAGCATCAAACCAGTGCCGCACCCCCATCTCGGACAAGGCTCGCTCAGCCACCGCCCGGGCCGCCCCAGTCACCAAAGCCAGCGCATAGCCTTGCTCGCGCATCAGCTTCAGGGATTCCTGAATGCCAGGAACAGGATCCAGACAAAAGATTTCATCGAAATACGCCAGTTTGCAGCGGTGCAGCTCTGTCTGCTGCTCTGTGGTCAGAGAAATCCCCATCACCCCGGCAATTTTGCTAATGAAATAGTCTTCCTTAAATCCTTCTCTCAGATAGATCTCCAAAGGCGGAACTTCAACACCCGCCACTTCACGAAAAGAATGCTGCCATGACCTCACATGAAACTGCATTCCGTCGATAACAACGCCATCCATATCCAGAGCCACGCCCCGGCGTCCATTCTCAGCCATACAACTGCTCCTTACCTTCCATATTCATTCCAGGCGGACAAACCTGCCTCGCCTGTATTATAGTCAAGTCTTTGCGTACAGTGCAAATCAATGAAGTAATTAAATATACACGGGTCATCATTACAATAGCACAACACTTTGTAGTAACCACTTCAGTGGTTATGTCGTAACAGCGATGACGACTGGAGTTGTCACTACAATTAAATATCTATTTCACCTTGGCATAAAACAGCACATCGCGCGGCACGCCTTTATATCCTGGCCGGCGCAGCCAGCGCCGGATTCGCCCTTCAAAAACCAGACCCGCCTTTTCCAAAACCCGCGCCGATGCCAGGTTCCCGGCATCACAGGTCGCCCATACCCGGTAAATGTCCGGATGGGCATACGCCCAATCCACCAACACCCGGGCGGCTTCAGTGGCATAGCCTTTTCCCCACAGTGGCCGGGCGATGAGATACCCAATCTCAGCCTTGTACTGGTCAATGCGCAATTCAGCCGAGCCGATCAATCTGTCATCCGCCTTACGGATCAGCGCCCAGGGAAAAGCCGTGCCTTCACGCCAACCGGTCTCGCAAGCCTGCAAATAGCGCTGTGTTTCAACAACACTGGCATGCGGTACCCAGGTGGCAAAGCGAGTGACTTCGAGGTCATGCGCATAGGTTTCATAAATCGTCTCAGCATCCCCCACCACGACCGGACGCAACCATAAGCGATCCGTATCCATTCTCTCTGGTGGACGAATTTTTTCTTCCATAAAATAACCTTGTAACACAATATCTCGATAGTTGTGATTTTAAAAGAAATAAGTGCTTGCGGTTCACAAATTATCCAGAAGTCATTGTGTACTCCTGTTTGGTAAATAATAGGGTGAATACCTGGGACACATCCATGTCTTGGTCAAGCA
>JAIOTF010000232.1 GCA_021107195.1 Anaerolineaceae bacterium
GGGCAAAACATTGGCTGCAAAACCGCTCTTGTCCTCACTGGCATCAGTTCACGTGCCGAAGCAGAAGCGTTGGACACACCGCCTGACATCATTGCCGAAAACTTTACAACCCTGATTGGATAAAGGAATGGAAACAAGTTCCGCCACAGAACATATAAAATCACTGATCTACGACCTCTCCCTGTCTGAAATTAAAACCTTGTTTACTTCATGGAGAGAAAAAGAATTTCGCGCTGCACAACTCTGGCGGGGTTTATACAAGCAGTTTTGGCAATCTCCTGAACAATTTACCAACTTACCCAAATCAATCAAACAAAAACTGTCAGAAAACTTCCGCTTTTCATCTCTGAAGCCAATCCGGAAGTTGGCCTCCAAAGACGGCAACACGATTAAGACACTATTCCGTCTTCCTGACGGACCCGCCATAGAAGCAGTGCTCATGCGCTATGAACAGCGCCGCACATTGTGCATCTCAACCCAGGTCGGTTGTGCCATGAATTGCAGCTTTTGCGCCACTGGTCAGATGGGCTTTACTCGAAATCTGACCAGCGGTGAGATCGTTGAGCAAGTCATTTATTACGCCCGTGAACTTGCTGCCCGGAATGAAAAAGTAACCAATGTCGTTATCATGGGTATGGGCGAGCCATTTCACAACTACGCCGCCACGATGGATGCCATTGATTGCTTAAATGACCACAGCGGCTTCAATTTTGGTGAGCGCCGTTTCACCATCTCCACGGTTGGCATAATTCCAAAGATCCGTAAATTCGCCGAACAAAAACGCCAGGTCAATCTCGCCATTAGTCTTCATGCTGCCAATAACGAATTGCGCTCTTCAATGATCCCCATCAATAACACATACCCCGTCGAGGAACTGATAAATGCGTGTCGTCTTTACGTTGCACAGACCAACCGGCGCATCACTTTTGAATGGGCATTGATTCAAGGCGTAAATGACTCAATCCAGGATGCAAAAGACCTTGTGGATTTATTGCATGGCCTGCTTTGCCATGTGAACATCATCCCCCTCAACCCCACCGACAATTTCGATGGTCAGGCTTCTTCTCGAAAACAGGCGCAACTCTTCCAAGCAGAGCTGGATAAGCGTGGCATTCCCTGCACTATCCGCCTGCGCCGAGGTATCGAAATCGGTGCCGGCTGCGGCCAATTAGCCGCTTCAAACGATCCCGTATGATATAATCTTGCACCATGGCAGAATTCTTCAACAAATGGATGAACGGCTTGGACCGCACGCGAAAAGTAGCGTTCGGCCGCATCAGCAACTTCCTCGGCGCAAGCGAAATTGACGCAGACACCTGGGAAGACCTCGAAGCGATGCTCGTTCAAGCAGACCTTGGCATCGATGTCACCGAGTCGATCATCTCCTCTCTTAAACAACAAGTAACCGAAAACGGCCTCGTCAAAACCAGCGAATTAAGAAAATATCTGGAAGCGGACCTGCAAAACCGTCTCGATGACAGACCTGTTTTGGATTTTTCTGCACACCAACCTGCTGTGATCTTACTGGTGGGCGTCAATGGTTCGGGTAAAACCACAACCATCGCCAAGCTTGCCAAGCGCTTCACTGGGGAAGGCAAGAAAGTTGTCCTCGGTGCAGCGGATACATTTCGCGCTGCGGCAGTTGACCAGCTTCAGGTTTGGGGAAATCGGTTAAATGTCCCCGTCATTGCCGGACAGCAAGGTGGCGATTCCGGTGCAGTCGCCTATGATGCCATCCAGGCAGGCATTGCCCGTAAGGCGGACTATGTCCTCATTGATACTGCTGGCCGTCTGCACACTCGTTACAATCTCATGGAAGAGTTAAAAAAAGTGCACCACGTTTCGGGAAAATCACTGCCCGGCGCTCCACACGCCACTTGGCTGGTGCTGGATGCCACCACCGGTCAGAACGCGTTACAACAGGCGCGTGCTTTTAAAGAAGCCGTTCAAGTGACAGGCGTAATCCTGGCAAAACTCGACTCATCCGCTCGCGGCGGCATGGCCTTCGCCATTCAACACGAATTACAATTACCAATTCTCTTTGCAGGTCTGGGTGAACACCCGGATGACTTGCAACCTTTCAACAAAGAAGCCTTTGTAACAGGCATTTTTTCATAATCTTTATTTGGGAGTAACGCTATGCAAGACTTGCTTGATCGCGCAAGCGATTGTGATCAAAAAATCCATGAACTAATGGTGTATCTTTGACTTCGCTCAAAAAGAAAAAGTGTTAGCACAATACCAGAAAAAATCAGAAGACCCGGACCTGTGGAATAACAATGAAGAAGCGCAGCGGGTTATGAAAAAAGTTGCAGAATTACGCAACGAAATTGAAAATTGGCGCTCTTTGCAGAAACTTGTTCAAGATGCGGCAGAACTGGCCGAGATGGGCGAAGAAAGCCTCCTCCCCGAAATAGAAGCAGAACTGCTTCAGCTCGAAAATACACTGGCCCGAAAAGAATTCAACGTGATGCTTTCAGGCAAATACGATAAAGGCAACGCCCTTCTGGCTATTCACGCCGGCGCTGGCGGCACCGACTCACAGGATTGGGCCGGCATGCTCGAGCGCATGTATCTGCGCTGGGCAGAAAGACAGGGCTTCCAAACGGAAATACTCGATGCAACCAAAGGAGAAGAAGCCGGCCTCAAAAGCACCACCATCGCCATCACCGGACAATACGCCTATGGGTATTTGCGTTCAGAGAAAGGGGTTCACCGCCTGGTAAGGCTTTCCCCATTTGACGCCGCCCACCGCCGACACACTTCATTTGCTCTGATTGAGGTACTGCCCGAAGTTGCAGCAGAAGACGCTGACATTAAGATCAACCCCGAAGATCTTCGTATTGACGTCTTCAAATCCTCTGGTGCAGGCGGTCAAAGCGTACAAAAGAATGCCACTGCGGTACGCATCACTCATACCCCCACCGGGATGGTTGTGTCCTGTCAAAACGAACGTTCACAAATGCAAAATCGCGCCAATGCAATGCGTGTTCTGCGTTCCCGCCTCCTGGAGATCAAACAACAGCAGCAAGCAGATAAGTTATCTGAACTGCGCGGTGA
>JAIOTF010000310.1 GCA_021107195.1 Anaerolineaceae bacterium
TTCCATTTTTCGGCCAGATAAACGGCCCTTGCCAAAACGATGATGTCCCGGTCGGCGAAGATGTTCTCGCTCCCGTCTCGCGGTAGCAAAAATCGAACAGCATTTCGGTTTGCCTGGAGATTGTCGCGTAGCCACTCGCCGAGAAGGGATTCAACCTTATCAGGCGTTATAGGAAGCACCAGAACGGGAATACGGTCATCCCAGTTGTTCGGCCATTCCGATTCCTCGATTTTCTCCCAAGGCTCGGATGTCCAATATTGCGGCAAGACGATCACTCGGAACCGCGAGGGTACATCAGATGAACCACCGATAATATACCGAACCTCTTTGGAAAGATGAGCAACATCCTCGCCTTCCTGAAAAAGCTTGTCGTTCCGAGCGCTTGCTATCAGCTTCGCCTGCGGGTTCTCCTCTTCGCGGAAAATGTAGCGATTGCCATCCTCGTGAATGTTAAAGCTATTCTCCGTTATCACAGACAGCTCGACGTGAAAAGCATTATCATCGACCGGTTTGCTGCGTGTTATATCAACATGCAGGGTTTCCATGTCGGCGCCCGCGAGATTACTTTCCGCCAATGAACGCAGCCAAAGGGCGCCGATGATGCCCTCTAAGTGCGGCACCTTTTGTGATGTGTTGGCAACAGCGTCTTTGACGGCTTCCAGATTGCGCATTGCCTTTTCGCGCAGCTTGGCGTGATGTTGATTGGCAACTGAATCCAAAAGAGCGGTGATGCCGCTGTTCTCATCGTCCAAACGGAAATCCGCTGCGGTGATGATCGGCGTGTCTTCACCGCGTCGCTTGAACAGGTCGGCAAGAATACGAATGAGATCTCGGGTTTCCTGGGCATGCGTCGCCATCAGCACCTGGTCTTCGAGAAGCTCCATCAAGTGCGGTGCATAGGGCCACGCGTGTATAAACTCTTCCCGGATACGCTGGTGTTCTGCAGGTGCGATATCCTTGAGCCGGATGTATTCACTGATATGTGTCTCGACCGCTTCCGCAATTTTGTCGTCTGCAACCTGTATGCGGTTCTCAAAAAGGCGGTGCAGGAGAAGGCGAAGGCGATCCTGTTTCGCGGAAGGCCCTTTGAAATCAACAATGACCGGGTTGACACGTTGAACCTGTTGAAAAGCATCCGTGTTTCCGTTGCGAACGGAAATGACAAGTACCAACAGATCGGGATGCTCCTTGGCGATTTCAGAGAGAATCTGAATAAAGTTGAAGGCCCAGTTGCGCCATGGGTACTGCTTGGTGTTCGTCAACCCATCATACCACGTCTGGAATTCGTCCAGGATGAGTGCGGTCGGTGTGTGTTTGAACATTTCATGCAGAATTTCGTCACTGGGAACATCGGTCTTCTTGTCACCCGAGCTTTCCCATTTGCCTCTGCAATAGTCTCCATGCGGGTGCTGCTCGAAGAGGAGGTCCCACAGGAATTTGTAACGCTGACGATGCAGGCTTTCGCTGATAACCACCATCCCGCTTCGCAATGGGAGGTCGGCAATCTTCTCACTGCTCAAGCGATTACCCCATTCGGAGAGCCATTGTGAAGTCGCTGCATTATCCGTGAAGGCATGGTAGATCATGCCCATGAGATGGGATTTACCCTGACCACGTTCGCCCTTGAGGGTAACCGGGCGTCCCTGATTGGGGCCGACTGCCTCAATGGTCTTCAATACATCCGCCGTCGGATATGTAATCTTGAGAAAACCTGACGCAGGAACTTGCGTCGCGCCGGTCTTGTTTTTGTTGGTCAGCTCAATGGCGGTGCCCTTCAGGCGACGCCCCTTGAACTCTTTACGTAACTCCAGCCCCAGCATCATTGCAATCCTCCGTACTTATTGCTGCTTATCGACCTGTTTGTCGTTGGAATCACTCTGTGCCACCGCCGCTTCGCATCCACTCGTCGCCCCCCTCTTTTCGAAATTTCCACAGGCGACCGATTTTGTGCCCAGGCATATTTTTTTGACTTATCCATCTGTAAACGGTATCCCTCTTGATGCCGAGATAAGCCGCAATCTCATCCATGGAGAACCATCTGTCTGTGTGCGGCCACGCACAGGCAGATCGATCTTCCATCATTTGTCTCCACTTACTCTTTATGTCATAGGTTGTCTCGTAGCGGCCTCTTTCCATCCGGTTTATGACCATCTTCCGCTGGGTTTGATGCTTGCGCACTCATACGTCAGCCCAGGCAAGGGTCCTGATTAGGTCTTTGTAATAATTCCAGTTTTTCGTAAGGAATTGGTAGCGCCCGGCAACGATGCCCGGCGCTATGCCGAGTTGATCTGCCCAGCGGACAATTTCGGGCTTGGAGCGAATCCGGCGAATTGCATCGTCATATTTTGAGGGGATTAGATATTCAGAGGCAAAATCGTTGGCGCTTTTTTCTCGCGGATCGTCCTGGCTGCCGTCGTTGATCAGTAGATCCTTTTTACTGTCATTCAAAACATGACCGGCTTCGTGAAAGAAAGAAAACCAGAACTTGTCTTCACCTTTTCCTCGCAAACAAAGAAGGATCATAGCCTTATGCGGGGTCAACCACTTGGTCGCTCCATTCCAAGGGACCTCTTTCATCTCCTTGACCAGGGCAATGGCTACACCGGATTCTGCACAGAGCCGCTTCAGCTCTGGTTCGAATACCTGAGCAGGCTCACGTGTCAGATTGCGAATATGCTTCAGTGCCACTTTAAAACGGTTTATATCAAAAGGCTGACAGTCTATTTCACGAGTCTGCAATTCACCCTGTCTTATCCATGCCGAAGCAGGTCCCGGCTTGGACTCAAAACACGGAGAACGACGGGCGGCCACGGCTGGCGCTCCCCATATTTGTTGCCATGCATCCACACTACTGACACCATAAAACTTCAGGATCTCACGTAGCAACAGGACCCTGTCCTTTATTCGGGGGAATATGCCACGCCGGACCAATTCCGCTGTTGGAATCTCTTTTAGCCACGACAGATCTGCCTCCAATCGCTCGCGCTCATGAATTTTAGCAAGCTGCTCGCGGTATAGTGCCTCGAGATTGTTCCACATGGTCGCCGGCACACCGGTGGCAAGTTCCAGGCGATTGGCGGTTTCATAGGTTATGGGCTGCGCTCCCTTGAAAATGCGGTTTAAAGACTGCACGGTAAGATCAGTGCGCTTGGCCAGTTCTTTTTGGCTCATACCAAGCGATTCCATCACTTCCCGCAGAGTTTCACCGGGAGAAATGGCATAATCCGGCTCAAAAGCGTATTTTTGCCTGGCAGCAACCATGGAATCCTCCGACAACTTGCCCTTTACGATTTCCCCTCAGTTCGTGGCAGCGGGCAGGCTGCAACTTTGAAATATCGATAAGAGTCTCTGCGGCTTTAAGCTCCATCATTCGTTGTTGAAGTTTACGCGCCATTTTTGCGCCCAGCTTCTTTTGCGCCACCGCATTTTGCGAGCAGATTTTCTGAATTCCAACTCTCTTAAAAGATATATTCATCGTGTCTTCCTGTCAATAAAAACATTAACAAGGCATGTTAATAATTCTTAGCTGCCTACAGAATGACAAACAACTCGTTCATCGATTACCGCTGTTCCTGTGAGCTTTCCAGTCACTGAGTATTTCTTTGAGAGGGACTTCGTGCAGAACGTGCGCAACTCCCCAAAAAAATGGACTAAGTTAAGCTTTCAATGTTCAACAAAGCATACCATACGTTTTTGTCAAATCCGGTCAAAATAAATAAAAAAACTCCACGTCTCTTTTGAGATAATGGACCTTTAGAAAACATGGGTCAAGGCATGGTTCGCGTCCGGTGTATTGTCGAGATCGAGGGTCTTCTTGCTCTGGTAACCTAGGCTGTTCAGCAGACCAATGGACGCGGTGCGCAGATCGGAACCGGAAAAGGCCCGAAGCGCTGTTTCGATTTGTTGTTTGGTGTCTGTGCTCATGGTCGTGTCTGTGCTTTCAGTTCCATTTCTTATCCTGCCTTATTCCTGCATAGACTTCAGCAAATGTTTCCCCGCATCGGTCAGCCGGTATTTCTGGAGGCGGCTTTTGGGTTTGTCGGGGATGGTCATTTCGACTAAACCAGCTTCCATTGCCGGCTCCAGGTAGAGCTTGCGGAAGTTTTCTTCCCCTTTTAGTCCCAGGGCATCCTGCAGTTGTCTCCGGCTCATTTCGCTTCGACAAGCATTAAGAAGCCTTTTGACTTCCCCTGCGACTTCCCCTGCGACTTCCCAGGGTATTGGAGTACCCGTAGCTTGTTCAAATTCCGGCGTTTTAATAACAATCCGAAAAACATCGCCTTCCAGCAGTTCAGGATCACTACCGCCATAGGCTTTGCCGTATTTCATGAGTTTGCGCACACCGGTGTTGTAGGTCTCTTTATTTAAA
>JAIOTF010000296.1 GCA_021107195.1 Anaerolineaceae bacterium
CCTAGTCACCAACCACCCCAAGCGCGAGAAGGTGAGGTAGTCCGGCGCGGTGATGTTGAGGGCGTCATCGTAGGTTGTGAGGTTGCGGTTGGACGGGTTCAGGCGGCTGAGGCTGAGGGCGTAGCCCTCCCCGGCGGGGACGGTGCCGGAGAGGATGAGGCTTTCTTCATCCTGGGACCAGCGGATGGTGGAGTTGTAGGTTTCGGTTGTTGCCAGTTCCTGAATGCCCCAGTTGGCAGGGGTGAGAATGTAGTTAGTCACGTTGAACTGCTTGCCGGTGTAATTGCTGCGTTCCAGCACCTGCAGGGCCAGGCGCTCGCCGTTGGCGGACCAGGCGGCGTCAGTCAGGTAGTATTCCCATTTGGGGTTGCCCGGCAGGGGCAGCTCGCGGCGCAGGGCGCCGTCGAGGGTGTGCACCATGAGACTGGACTCTTCACTGCCGTAGGCATAACTGCCTGCAGCGGTAGAGAAGTACGGGCGGTTGGCGGCTTCCAGCGGCTGGCTGGCCTGCCCGTCCAGTCTGGAGGTCCAGAAGCCTGTGCCGGCATCGTCCCCGCTCTCCCAGACGATTTTCCCAGGGATGGCAGTTTTGACCAGGGCAATCGGGCTGTCCTGCGAGGTAGTCACTGCCTGACAGTTAGCGGGTGGAGCAACCCCGTTATTCGCATAGTCAATAATGCGAACCTGATACCGGTCGTTCTCATCGGTAATGAAAGCGATGTTATTCTTATCCAGCCACAGGGCGGTTGCCTTGCTGGCATCGCTGTGCAGGGTGTTGGTGACCGGGGTTTGCTCAAGATTTTTCAGGTTGAGAATAAAGAGCTGGCTGCCCTGATTGACGAGCAGGTTACTGCCATCTGGCGAGACATCCTGCAGGTCATAGCCCGCAGGGAGCAGGCGGTGGAGTTGCTGGGTTGTGAAGTCGAAGAGGAAGACACCGGCGGCGATGTAGTCCTCGCCCTGGCGTTCGGAGATACCAAAGACGAGCACTTCACTGCCGCTTACTCGCAGGGTTTGCAGTTCATCCAGGGAAATGATCTCTTCCGGCAGGGTAGCGGTGCTGGTGATTTCAGCTTGATTGGTTGCGGTGGCAGCGATGATGGGGGCTTCGACAGTATCGGCGTTTGCGTTGCGCCATAGATTGTCGAGGGTTTTCAGGGCGGTGTAGCTGCGTTCCGTCCACGCTTGCCTGCTGAGGTGGAAGCCGTCGGGACGGTCGGGGTCCAGACCGCGGTTGGAAAGGGACTGAGCGGCCAGCCAGAAATTCCACAGGGGCAGATCGTATGCATAGGCCAGGCGGGCGGTGGCGAGGTTGATGCTGTGGTCGCCTTCCACGTTGTCGGCCTTGGTGGAAAGGATCGGCACGGCGCCATGTGCGATGCTGTATTCGATGATGCGGCGCATGTATTCCTCATAGCGCTCGACCGAGCGGCCTTCCCACCAAACTTCCAGGCTGATGATCACAAAGCTCGGTTTGTGGATGCGGATCTCACATTCCAGCGGGTTTTCCCCGGCCAGGCAGGTTTCGGGGTCTGCCCACAGCGGGGAGAGCACCGAAGCGGCGTTGAAGCCGCCTTTGACGGCCATGCCGTTGCGGTCAAACGAACCGCTGAACTGGTCGATGGTTTCCTGCAGGAATTTCTCACTGTCGCGCAGTACATAATTATCGGGTTGGTCATACATGCCCAGCAGGACTTCCTTGATGCTCTGGCAGTCGCCCACTTTGGAAAAGGCGTGGGGATTACTGCCCATCGCCAGCCCGCGCTGATAAATGACCTTACCGCGCTCGGACATTTGCGGCACAACAGGCCAGTCCTGCCATTGCTCGGGCGGCAGGTGGGTGGCAGCCGGGTCGTAGGGCAGGGGTTCATCTGCAATTTCAGGAGTGTTTTCGGTGGGGGCGGAGTCTGGGATGCTGTTGGCTGATGCGGCAGAATCTTGCGTGGCAGGGATGGTTTCACCGCCTGGCGCGGCCTGGCTGCCGGAATCCTGTATCGTCTGCGGTGCGGCAGGTGTGCAAGCGGCCAGCAGCAGTGCGGCAACGGTGATCAGGATGATGAGGGCAGGTTGTGTTCGTTGTGGCTTCATGTGAGGTGTTCCCATACCAATAAGTGGATTGATTTTTTCAATCATACTCCATGCATGGGGGAAAGTCAAAACCGGAAAAACTACAAATAAGCACGCAAAGCCGCTAAGCCGCAAAGAAAACACTTTGCTGATGTCATTGCGAGTGAAGGCGGAGCCAAAGCGTGGCCGCGAAGCGTCCTCCACTGGCTTGGAGATTGCTTCGTCGGGCTTAGCATTCGCAATGGCAGAATTTGAGAGTTGTATTTCTTTGCGCCCTTGCGTGAGGTTTTTTCCAGGTTGGTTTTCACGAAGAGGCCAATCAAAAACTTTCTGGTCTGAGGAATCCCCCCTGTCGCTGGCGTGACATCCCCTTTTAGCAAGGGGGGAAAAGATGCTACAAAAACACTGTCTCAATACCGGTCACGTATTTCGAGTTGCGGTTCAGACCGAAGGGGAAGAATCCCGCAATGCGGTCGGCTTCTACATCCAGCGGCTGGTCATATTTTAATTCCACCACAACATGATTGTGATCGACATATTTGTGGGTGAACTGGTTGTGATCTCTTTTGATGCGATAATACGCCATCCCGGTGTCAATCGTGATCCGGAAGCGATGGTCGCGGGTGGCATAATACCAGCGATAATAGCGGTTGCAGAGGCTCACGTGCAGATTGCGTAAATAGAATTTGGTGCGATCGGGCAGCTCGGCTGTCTGGATGAGGCGTTGAAGTTTGCTGTGCGTAAAATCCTGGTCGAAGCGGAATACAGGCAGCGGGAAAGCATATTTAGTACCGACCAGACCTTTCTTGACCTTGAATTCCAGCACGGGGTTTTGAATCTCGCCAAACAGATCGCCATACCAGCGGATGCGCGCCTTATGGCGTTCTTCTGCTCCGCTGAGATTGTCCTCATAATTTCGCAGGTCTTCCGAATCAAGATAGAGGTTGTTGACGAAGCGCGGTGGGTATGGCTCATAGAACATGCCGGGGTGCCGGCGCACCAGCATGCGTACCTGCTGTGCGTCCAGCCCTTCGACCAGGGATTTGCGCTCATAGCGATACGATTTGGGTTTCGTTTCCATCACTGTTCCTGTTTGGTCATGCGCTACCAGATGCCCTTGTTGTCCATGAAGGTGATCTCCAAAGCGGGGGATAGTACCCGCAGCGCAGCCCGTGCCTGGCTCATGTCTTCCATATCGCGGAATTCGATCAGGTAGGCGGCTTCAAGGGCATCGGCGCTTTCATCAAAGCGCAGCAACTTCAGCTTGGTGGTGTGCTTGCGCAGGATCTCGGTGATCGCCTCCAGTGCAACCATATCGGGGTTGTGGCTGGCGACTGTCACATGCAGGTTGACGTCCGCCCCCGGCTTGCGGAAGGCGCGCCGCAGCCCGATGATGAGGATACCCACTACCAGGGCAACGAAGGTGACCAATCGTTGGTTGTCGCCCAGCCCGATTCCAAGCCCGATGGCAAAGAATAAATAGGCCAGTTCTTCCGGCTCTTTGACTGCCGTGCGGAAGCGAACGATGGATAAGGCACCGACCAGACCCAGACTCAGGGCAACCGATGATCGAACGATGAGAATGATGAAAGTTGTGGTGATCGTCATCAGCATGAAATTCGCGGCGAATTTGCGGCGGTTGCTGAGTGAGGAGCCCCAATGGATGTAGACGATGCTCAGGATGTAGGCACACACGGCGGCCAGAACCATATTGATGAAAAATGTGGTCAGTTCCACCTGGCTGGCTTGCTGGGCGAACAAGGCTTCAATCAGGCCGCGTTTGTCCAGCGGTCCCTGGGTCACGTCTGCGGTTGCCGTTGCTGGCGGCATTTCGATCTCATCAGCGGGTATTGCGTCTTCAGTTTCTTCTTCGGGTGCCGGTTCTCCTTTCGGGGGAGTTTCTTCGCCTGGCGGTTCTTCCCCAATCGGCATGCCTTCCCCGGCGGTGCCGCTCAATACCATCTCGTCGATTTCCAGCGTGATCCTGCTCAGGGATTGGAAGAAAATGGCGCCTGCTCCCAATGGTGCGGCGTCCTCGGCGGTCAGCACCAGTTCCTCGTTGAGGTAGATATGATGCTGCGCGCCGGAAACAGTGATATGAAGCGTGGTCCAGGTGTTGGATTCCAGGGCAGTTCTTGCGCTGGTCAGGGGCTTCACTTCTTCCTTTTGCTCTTTTTCCAGAACCAAATGTGATTCTCCGATGAGCAGGTTATAACGGCCTTCTTCGCTCATGTTGTATGAGACCAGTATTTCCCCTTCTCCGCTGTACCTGAATTTGATCGACAGGTCAATATCAGACCAGTCGCCAAAGCGGAAAGCAAAGCTGTCGGGCGGCAATTGGAGAATTCCGTCAGCAATTTTGGCCTGAGGATGAAGTTCCCATCCTTCCGGCGAAGCAGAGTCAAAGGTCTCTTTGATGTTTTCATCCTGTGCCGCAACTGGTGTTGGGTTGATGCAGCATGCCAGCACGATGACGATTAATATGGCAGTTAACAAGCGGGTTTTGTCTTTCATGGTGTACCTCTCTTATGGCTCTGGCGGGGTAAGGTCATTTGATTTCGTGTTGGCTTCAGGGGCGGTTTTCCATTCACCGGATTGCAGCACGCCATACAGGTATTGGCTGCGCTCTGTAGTGAGCTGGATCAAAGATTGCCGGTCTGTTGTGAACGAATCCAGGCTGTACATTGCCGAATCTCCAATATAATGTTTGTCCCCGGTCTCTTTGGTCAGATATGGTCCGATCATCTTATGCCAGGCGCTGGCCTGGGATCCCAATACCTGCTCGTTGAACTGGTAGCGGACCAGCAGATCAACATAAGCGGCATAATCCTGCCGGTAGCGTTCAACCTGAAAGACTTTGGTGAAGAGGGGAGCCCAGTGCAATGGCCCCAGACAGCAAGACTCGCCATACAATGGGAATTCAGCTTCACCGGCGATATGCCCCCAGGAGTTGTTCAGATCCCATGCGAGGAATGAGAACTTATCCGTCATCGGATCGTGATAGATGTAGTAGTTATTGCCCGTGTAGGGGTAGGTGTCCAGGTTGAGGGTGGTGAAGATGACGGCGATGTAGCGCAGGTAGGTGTCGACGTCAAAGGCCTTTTCAAGCGCGGCGGTGAAGGCCGCTTCGCTCTCGTAGTCCACGCCGTCGATTACTTTGCACAAGTTGATGATGCCGCTGTAATCGAGATCATCGAGGTTGGTTTGCAGGCCGTAAGCAACTTCGCCGCGCGGCATAGGGTAGTTGTTGATGTCCTCGCCGTAATATGCGAGGTCAGCAGCGCCTTCTTCGAACCAGGCATCTGCTTTGTAGAGATTGCCGATGCCATTGTCGCGCCCAAAGCGGTTACCGACGAATTTGCTGTCCACGCGCTCGACCATGGTATAAACGCCCCAGTATTCGGTTTCTTTATCATCGTCAGTGATGTCGATCCAGAATTCCACAAAGGCAGTGTGCCCGGCCGGCACGCCGGCAAACTGCATGATGTCATAGGCCAGCTTCTCGCGCAGCATGGAGGCATCAGCAAAATTGTTGTGGAAGAGAATCTGCTTCAGGTTATGGTATTCCTGCTCGGCGACAAAGTGGTTGGTGTCGATCTTCCATGATTTTTTCTCCCCCGAGCCGCCCAGCGAGCCGTTGCCTTTCATGCTCACGGAGATGTCTTCAACCAGTTCGCCAAACAGGAGGATGTCGGCCCGGACGCGGGTCTTGGATTCCGGTTCCTGCCACATGCGGTCCCACTCGGCCTGGCTGATGCGCAACTCTACGCGGCGGATCTGGCTGTCATCGAAGATGCTCCAGTAATCAACGCTGCTGTCGGCCGGGTGGCGCACTGTGACGAGTACGTTGTCGGTGGCGATATTCCCCTGGTCATCCATCACGCGCAGGGTAATCAGATATTCACCTGGCTTCGTATAGGTATAACTGGCATAACCGCCGCTGGCAGTGGCATCCGTATCATAGCGGCCGTTGGCGTCCAGGTCCCATTCATAGCGGGTGATCGTGCCGTTCAGTGAGTGGCTGCCAAAGGCACTGAAATAGACGGTCAGCGGCGCCCAGCCCTGGTGCGGCATGGCGTAGGTATAGGCTTCAATCTTGCCTGCTGCCGAAACAGATTGCACCAGGGCCGTGTTTTGCGCCGGACTGGCAGCAACCATGGCGACCACGATCACAATGAACAACGCGATGAAAGCTTTTTCAAGGTAGCGGTAGTACATAGGTCGGGATACGCCTCCATGCTACGGACAGGAAAGGACGTGTTGGAGTATAGGGCACACAATCAATTAGTGACTCCACTGCAAAAAGGACAGGACAAAACCAGTCTGAATTATACCCTCCTCAAACGGCGGATTTTTTAATATAATTAAAGTAACCCAACCGCGATCGAGGAAAATATGTTCAAGAAAAATAGCAAACACCAACAACCAGCCCTGATCAGTGCCGCCAGCGAACTACCTGAAAAGCAACGCAAACGGCTGGAGCATTCCTGGGCAGGCACTTTTTACAAGGAATTCTTCTGCCGTCTCGAAGAGAAAGCCTTTGCAGTGCTGTACTCAGCCCTGCCTTCACGCCCGAACGTGCCAGTCAACGTCCTGGTTGGGCTGGAAGCGCTGAAAGCGGGCTTTGGCTGGAGCGATGCCGAAATGTACGAGAACTATTGTTATAACCTGCAAGTACGCTATGCCTTGGGCTATGATCGTTTGGGCGATGGTGATTTTGAGATCCGCTCACTGTACTATTTTCGGGAACGGCTAAGCAAATACAATGCAGAACAAGGCATCAACTTGCTGGAAAAAGCTTTTGAGCAGATCACGGATGCCCAAATAGTGGCATTGAAGATTCGGACTGGCATGCAACGCATGGACTCGACCCAGATCGCCAGTAACATTGTCTCGGCCAGTCGTCTGCAACTGTTGGTGGAAGCAATCCAAAGAATGGAACGTATCCTGAACGAAGCGGACAAGGTCCGACTGGCAGAAACCTTCGCCCCCTACCTCAAGGACAGTGCCGGGCACTACACCTACCGCGTCAAAGGCAAGGAAGCGGTGCAAGAACACCTGCAGAAAATTGGAGAAACCATCTACTCGCTCTTGCTGGATTTGAAAAGTGCTTACGCTGCCAGAACTGCCTATCAGGTACTGGCACGCATTTTCAATGATAATTTTCACCTGCCGGCACAGTCTTCGCGGGAGGAAAGCAGTCCAAAAGCCAAGGAGAACAAAGAGTTGACTTCAGACTGCTTGCAATCGGTGGACGATCTGGAAGCCAGCTACCGCACCAAAGGCACAGGTCATTACAAAGGCTACGTCGCCAATGTTACTGAAACTTGCGACCCTGAAAACGAATTGCAACTGATCACGAAAGTGCAGGTTGCGCCCAACAACGTGGATGACACTCAATTATTAGCCGAAGCCCTGCCTAATCTGAAAGAGCGCACCGCCGTGAAAACCATGCTCACCGACGGCGGCTATGGTGGTGAGGACAGTGACGCGGCCTTACTGGAGCAGGATGTGAAACTGATCCAAACGGCCATCCGTGGTCGTAGCCCTAACCCGGGCAAATTGCATCTGTCCGATTTTACGATCAAATTTACTCCAAAGGGCAAACCATCGAAGGTCACCTGCCCGCAGGGCCAGACGGTTCTTGCACAAACCAGCAGTCGGAAGAAAGCCTTTGTCGCCCACTTCAACACCGGGATTTGTCGGGACTGTCCTCTGGCAGATAAGTGTCTTGCCCGTCCAGGTAAACGCGATGGACGCTACCATCTGCGTTTCACCCAGGTCAAAGCCCGCGCCTCTGAACGACGACGATGTAGTCGGGCCCAGACCCAGGCAGACCGTAACTTACGTGCCGCTGTTGAAGCCACCGTACGCAGCATCAAGCATCCCTTCCCGGCAGGTAAACTGCCGGTGCGGGGCAAGTTCCGCATGTTCTGTATGGTGACCGGTTCTGCCGCCGTAGCCAATGTGCGCCGTATTCAACGTTACCTGGAAGCTAAAAGAAAGCTGGAAAATGACCAAATGAAGACACTAAAAGAGAAAGAAGGCTTCCAGGAACAGCCGTCGGTTTCTTTTTATGTTTTTCTGAATGCTGTTTTTCGCGCTTGGGTGGCGCCTAAAACTTTTGAGCAGGTAAATCTTGGTCACTAAAAACATGTTTTTGCAGTGGAGTCACA
>JAIOTF010000230.1 GCA_021107195.1 Anaerolineaceae bacterium
AAACTGCGTTTCACTTGGGTAAGGAATAAAATCTTGAGCAAGCATAAGGGTCAGCACTTCACTATCAGTAAACTTAGGTTTTCTTCCGCGTTTGTGTTTTGACCTTTGCATCGCATTCATCTGGTCCCAATCATCTACAAGGACAAAAATGGTGGTCAATAAATCAGAAATTGATATACTTGTCATGGGAATGTTTACCTCTTTGATTTTGGTTGCAACCTTATCTTGAGGGCATTCCCTTTTTTTGTCAATTTCTTTTGAATTTCACATCAGACGTATCATAGAACATTTTTCGGATACGTTTCCTTGGTGGTTCTTTGAGAATTGCCGTGACGAAATGATGTTCTACGCCAGATATGGGGACAATTGCCATCTTCGTCCCATATGTTGCGGAGGTTTTGCACTGCGCCACAGAAAACCACGGGAATTCCCAAAGAGCCGTTTCCTTTGTTTCAAAGATTGAGAATGGCGGTGATAAAATTAGGATCATTTGCTTCTATAATGATTTTATGGATAAACAGCATTTGTTTGGTGAGACAGTATTGATTAAAGCGAAAGCAAGCGGAAGATAATTATCAATGGAACAACAAAGAGAAATTCAGGACAAACGAAAGCGGCTGCGTCAGATATTGCAGATCATTGGTTCTGTCATATCGATGTTTCTTTTTTTCTGGTTGCTGCGTGAGCAGGATTGGCAAACTATCTGGAAGAATCTGCGCGAGCTTCCTGTCTGGCTTTGGCTTGTTTGCTTCGCATTGGTGGTTGTCGGAATGATTTGCAATGCATTGCGTTGGTATGTGCTGCTACGCGCCCAGGAAGTAGAAATCCCCTTCGGGGAGGTGGTGTGCACCGTGTTTGCTGGCGCATTCGCCTCTAATTTTCTGCCGTCTACCATCGGAGGTGATGCTTTTCGCGTGATCAGTTTGTCGCGTTTCACCTCTGATCGTGTGTTAAGTTTGACATCGGTCGTTGTGGATAGGGTGATGAATGTCGCTGCTACAGTTACCTTTTTACCGTTTGCCTGGTTCACCTTTGGTAATCAACTTTTTGAGATATTTAGCAGAGCACAATTCCTTCCTGCTGCAACGGGGGGATTTCCCTTATGGGATAAGTTGGTTCAATTTATTCGGCGTATCGCCAAACGATTTATTGAAGCTATTGCTAAATGGCGGCGCAATCCGTTGGCATTGCTGGCTGCCTTTGCGATTTCGTGGATATCCATTTTTATTGTTTATCTGTCTCTCTGGTTGTTGGCGAGGTATTTAGGAATGCCCATTACCTTGATGCAATTAGCAGGGGTCGAGTTCATCGTATATGTGGCGACACTGCTTCCTGTTTCTTTAAATGGTTTCGGTGTGCGCGAAGTGATTTATACGACCCTCATGATTGAATTGGGAGCTTCACCGGAGCATGCTGCGGCGTTGACTTTAATCAGTCGTTTCTTGTTGCTATTGACAACTACACCAGGCGCCTTATGGCTGTCAAGGATTATGTCATTTCAAGAATCTGAATAAGAGCGGCCCTGAACGGCACCAATGAGGGGGCGTGATTGGGATATATCTGGGGGTATTTTTCTGCGAAGATGGAAAACATAATTCCGTCCCTCCGTTCAACCACGGAGATTTCCAAAGAGTCCTTGTCAATAAATTATTTTTGCTGTATTATTTCATTGTGGATGAAATGGTCTGGAAGTCACGCTGACCTCGGGGGCAAGTTCAGGCGATGCTTGATCAAGGAAACGATAAAACCGCGCAGACAGGTACAGATCAATCAATGAACATAGCTTATATTTTACCCAGGTTTGTTAGACATATTTTCCCGGACGCATGGGTCAAGTTTATCCTTGAACAACGCTTTATCATCAAACCAGGCATAGAAACTACCAACCCGGACGCAGCAGTTCAAAACTATTTAAACCAATTGAAGAAGCACCAATTTTCTGTCACCGGTAAAAAAATCCTCGTGTTCGGCTATGGTGGACGATTTGACGTGGGCTGTGGCTTGCTTGCAAACGGTGCAAGTCAAGTGATTCTGCTCGACCTCTTCACCAATCCTGACTCGCAGCGTAATCGAGCGTTGCTTGAACAATATCCCAATTTGCTAGAAGAAAAAAATGGCATCGTTTTACCAAGCGGCGAGAAACTTGTCCTTATCGAAGGAAACATCCTTGACAAAGAAGTTCAAAACGCAGTTGGCAAGGTAGACCTTGTTCTAAGCAATTCCGTATACGAACATATCGACCAGGTCGAAAATATCACCCAGGCACTGGCAAGTGTTCTGCTCACTCCCTTGGGCGCACACTATCATAATATCGACCTGAGAGATCATTTTTTCAAATACCCTTTTGAAATGCTTACTTTCAAAGAAAAAATTTGGGTGCGTTGGCTGAATCCCTCAAGCAATCACAACCGCTATCGTTATAACGATTATAGAAACGCATTTGAGGCATATTTCAACCATGTCCAAATTACAATAACCGAAAGCCTTCCTGGAGAATTTCAAAAAGTCAAATCCAAAATCCAACCTGAATTTATTGTAGGAGATGATAACATCGACGCTGTCGCTCAGATCAGCGTCTTTGCATGCGATGTGAAATTATAACTTTTGCGAGTCTTCAGGAATCGCCGCAGCCCGACGGATATATATCCCTAACCACCGGGAACCCCAAAGAATTCTTTGAATCGTTGGATGCAGACATTGTAAAAGTGATAAAATGTTCACGGGCTTTGTGCAATCCTATTCTGCACGAGTCCCTTTTTCAATCAATTTTTAGCAAAGGTATTGGCTAATAGAAAGCATTATGATTAAGAAAAACTTATCTTCAAAACAGTTAATCACAAACAGCATTTTAACCCTGCTGCTGGCGGGATTGATGTGGGGCGTTTACCGGGATATGGATGCCTGGTTTCGTCCACAGCTTGTGCATGCGACCCGCATTTCTTTTACCGCTCTGGCTGCGATCCTCGTTGAGTTGCTGGTGGCCGCCGGAGTGTTGGTGGCTGTGTGGCGTCCGAACTGGCTGGCTCCGATGAACCGCTTGCGCTACCGGTTTGGCAGGTTTCGCTGGGGTCTTCTTTTTTTGTTTGCAGTGGGGGGAGGGCTTTTCTTCCTGATTGATAAAAGTCAGGTGTTCAACGGGCCATATGCTCGGTTTTCGTTGATCGTTTTGTTCCTGGGTATTGCAGGCTGGCTGGCGACAGAGGAGGAGGATCGCAACTGGTCCTGGAGAGGGCTTTTCACTGGCGGCCTGGTTTTTGTATTGATCTTTTTGTATGCCGTCCGGCTGCAAAAAGTGACCAATCACCCCTTCTCTTTGTTTTGGTCAGAGGGCAACCGCCTCTGGGATTATTCGATCCCCTTTGGCCGGCGTTTGTACAATTACCCGGCAGGAGAGGAAATCTATAGCCTGACCGGTATTAGCCGACGCACGTTGTGGGGGATACCTTACCTCCTGCCAGGGGTGCAGATCTGGATGCTGCGCTTTTGGGATGTGCTTGTGTTCACCGTGCCTCATGCTTTGCTGGGTTGGGCTGTTTTTCATGAGGAGCGCAAGAAAAACAAGGGATTATTCCTGTTGCTGGGGGGATGGTCGATGTTGTTCCTGAACCAGGGACCGATCTATTCGCCGCTGGTACTCGCTGCCATTCTGGTGGTACTCGTGCGTAAATCGCCTTTCTGGTTGAATGTGCTGGCCGTGGTGGCGGCTAGTTACTATGCCAGTATCAGTCGTTACACCTGGATGTTTGCGCCGGGTATGTGGGCGGCAATGCTTGCGTTCTTGGATCAGGATTGGGATGAAACTCAAAACTGGATCCAGAACTGGTTACAATCCATCTTGCTGGGTGTAGCAGGTTTTTTGGGCGGGTACGTATTGAAGGAATTGGTTAAACAATGGACCGGCGCTAATTTCACACATTCTGGTGTGCTCAGTGTAGAGGGCATTCAACAGACAATTAGCCGCCAGCCGTTATTGTGGGACCGCTTGCTGCCTAATTCTACCTATGCACCGGGCATTTTGCTCGCGCTGTTGATTGCCGTAGCACCCCTTGTCATTCTTATTCTCCATTTGATCGTCAGTAAACGATGGAAGCTGCACTTCTGGCAAAAGCTGGCGGCTGCCGCTTTTATGACAGCGTTCCTGGGGGTGGGGTTGGTGGTTAGCGTCAAGATTGGCGGCGGCAGCAACCTGCACAACCTGGATATGTTCTTGATCGGGCTATTGCTGATGGCTGGACTCGCGTGGCAGAAGGGCGGGCGTGAGCTATTGTTGAAGATGGAAGCAAACCCAACCTGGCTGCAAGTGGTGCTGCTGGGACTGGTGTTGATCCCCGCGACTGCTGTGATCCGTGAAGCCAACCATGCTAAACTTCCTCCATCTGATTTAGTAGCAGAAGCATTGGTCGAGACACAGACGGCAGTTGCAGAGGCACGTCAGGAGGGTGAGGTTCTGTTTCTCGATCAGCGCCAGTTGCTTACCTTTGGCTATGTTGGTGATGTGCCGCTGGTTGTAGAATACGAAAAAAAGCAGGCTATGAATGAAGCAATGGCTGAGAACGCCGATTATTTTGAACCGTATTATGCTGATCTGGCTGACCGCCGTTTTTCATTGATCGTTTCAGAGCCTTTGCAGGTCAAATTTCAGGGGGATGTTTACAATTTTGGCAGCGAGAATGATGCTTGGGTCAAATGGGTGTCCATTCCCATGCTGTGTTATTATGAACCCTTGGTGACGTACCCTGAGGTTGGTTTGGAATTACTTGTGCCGAGGGCGGAGACTGAATCGCCAGTAGAAGATGTGGCTTGTCCTTTCCCATGAATTATGAAATCAGTAGAAGATTAAATCTTCCTGACAGTACCGTGAGGAAGATTTTTTTGTTTGATCCCCGCGATTTTAAGGGTGAAGAGTTTCTCGTCATAATTCCCAGAACAGCGCCATACCGGCCAGCAGGGTGATGAAACATAGCAGGGTCAGTTTCCAGCCGATGCGCAGAAAATCGCTGAAAGCGTAATTCCCGGGTGTGATGATCAAGACGTTGATTGCGTGAGAAAATGGGGTGAGGAAAGAAGCTGAACAGCCGACGGCCGCAGCGACTGCAATTGCCTGGGCATTGATTCCCATGCGTAGCGCGGCGCTGATGGCGATCGGCCCAGTCACCATAGCGGTAACCTGCCCGCCAATCACTTGCGATAAAGCGCTGGACAGGATAAAAGCTGCTCCTGCCAGTCCCAGTGGACCGAATGGGGTCACTATCTGGACAAACCAGTTCCCCACTTGGTCGGCCAGGCCGGTTTGGATGATTGATAAACTGACTGCGTGCATACCCCCGATTAAGAAAACCGCCTGCCAGCCTATAGCATTATATGCTTCCTGCATGGTCATGATGCCAGTTAGCAGCAGCAGAATGGCGCCCAACAGCATGGCCAGGTAAATCGGTATACCCCATAAGGAGGCTGTGATCGCAGCCAACAGGATGCCAATGGTAATGAATGCATTCTTTTTTATAAGCGGCTGCTCGCTCAAGCCAGACAGGATCAAAATAAAATTGGGGTTTTCTCTTAATTCCTGAATTTGTTCATCGTCGCCGCTGATGAGGAGTGCATCGCCAGCAGTCA
This sequence comes from Anaerolineaceae bacterium, assembly GCA_021107195.1. Classification (GTDB taxonomy): domain Bacteria; phylum Chloroflexota; class Anaerolineae; order Anaerolineales; family Anaerolineaceae; genus SMBSF63. The sequence goes on from JAIOTF010000230.1 coordinate 5,614, forward strand.
ATTTTATGCTGCTGATGTTGGTGCGAAAATTGGTGCCGCTGCGGTGCAGGGCAATCGCAGTCAATTTATACCGCCGGCGGAATCCCAACTGGACCAGGGATTTGCCAATCGTCGATGAATGTGGAGAGATGAGTAATTCCGCTACGGTGACCCCGCGAACGCTAAATTGGCTGCCGGAGTGGTTGCGCCGGATGATCACATGACTTTCAGGAAGTTGTGCTACCTGTTCTTCTTTGCCGATCACGATCAGGATGTCGTCTTTTAGAATGATGTGATTTGAAAGTGGAGAAAAGATATTCCCGGATTCCCGGATGATAGCAACCACCGACAGACCGAACCGGTCGCCAAAACCGATTTCTTTCAGACTTTGCCCGATCAATCGCGACTCAGCAGAGACAAGCAATTCCCAGGTGCGTTCCACAATATCGTAACTGTCCTGCAATTCATCGCCAGTCAATATCAGTGGAATCTGGTCCGAAACAGGATTTCGATCTGGCAGGAGGTCACTCCCAAACAACCCCAGAAAGGCGAGCCCTGTTACGGCCATTAATCCGCCAACGGGTGCAAAGGAGAGTAGATTTAGCGCTGGTTGGGGAGGTTCTGCAATCACCAGCAGGTTGCTGGTGATGATATTGGCGGTGGTGAAGTATGAAGCCATGCCGCCCAACAGGCTGCCATAAGAAACCGGGATGAGCAGTTTGCTGGGTTTGATGCCGGTCTTTTTCGCGGCTTCAAGAGCGGTGGGGATCAGCAGCGCACCCGCAGCGACAGTATTCATGAATAGTGAGAGAAATGCTGTTGTAGTGGCGAGTAAAAAGATCAGTTTCTTTTCAGACGAACCGCCCAGGACAAGCACTTTTTTTGTGATCCAGTGAGTGACGCCGCTCTTTTCCAGGCTAGATGTAATCATGGATAGACAGATCAGTACGATCACAACCGGTTGTCCAAAACCAGAGATGGCTTTGGCAGCATTCTGCGGGGTGTTCGCTGGACCAAGGATGCCTAATCCGGCATACTGGCAAAGGCCCAACAGGGCTGCGATCAGCAGGGCCGCAAGATCAATCCGTAAACGGTTTTTGAAGACTAAAAACATGGGAATGATCAGGATTGTTAGAATCAGGATATAGGAAAAATTCATAAAAAAACTCACCATGATGATGCGGATTGTGTTGGAAACAATGCCATCGCATGCTTAATTATAAGGGGTTATTGTTCGAGAAAGGACTGAATTGAATTGGATGGATTGATATCGGTGTGAGACCGGATTAGATCGTAGGGGAATCGTCAGGTAATCGTCAAGCAATGGCAGTGCAACGGATGTAAGATAGATTCACTCAGGAGAATAATGTATTTCTCCAACCAAATGAGAGCCGGTGGCGTAGACCGGCTCTCTACCTTATTAAATGGCCAATGAGAATGATTTGAATATCAATTGATGGTAATGATTGTCAAGTTTTTGTTTTATCCATAA
>JAIOTF010000324.1 GCA_021107195.1 Anaerolineaceae bacterium
CTTGACCAAGACATTGATGTGTCCCAGGTATTCGCCCTATTATTTACCAAACAGGAGTACACAATGACTTCTGGATAATTTGTGAACCGCAAGCACTTATTTTTTTAAAATCACAACTATCGAGTTAATTATACGGATTCTGGAGCGAGGGCTGGTGAAGAATTAAGAAAACCTATTAAGGGTTTGAACAAGCCTTCAACTGGATTGCCTGAACACCTCGCAGTAACGGAGTCAGTCCGCAAATTCACTGAACGTCTTCAAAAAAATCCAGCCACATGTGGCCGGTCGTCATACGAACTTCGGGATGTGCTTCCTTGAATGCCCGCAGACGCGGGGCGTGCGGCCCCAAAACCAGTTTGACCAACCACGCTGGTGCGTAATCGCCCAAGTCCATCGGGGCGGCGTCACCCACGTGGAACAACCAGCCAGTTTCAGTCTGCACAGCTACCCCGCAGTGACCGTGCGTATGCCCAAAGAGCGGCACCAGCCACATCTCGGGCTCAAACGGCAGACGGATAGCGGAGAAGTCAAACCAGGTTTCGCCGGTATCGTCGTATAGCGCAAACTGCGGACCATGCGCAATATGCCGGCGGTCGTAGGCCAGATCCGTCCAACGGCGCATGCGCCCCGTGAAGGCCGCATACTCACGGCGATGAAGGTGAACAATAGCATGGGGAAAATCCGGCAAGCCGCCGCAGTGATCGAAGTGCATGTGGGTGAGCACAATGTGGCGTACATCCTCCGGCTGGTAGCCGAGGCGCTGCACCTGGCGCACCGCAGCCTCCTCCGGGATCAGGGGCACAATCGTCAGCACCTGAAAGACGCGCAGGATGCCCGATCTATGGAGGTAATCCCCCTGCCCAAGTCCGGTGTCCACCAGGACAAGGCCCTGTACGGTTTCGATCAGCAGGCACAGCCCCCCGCTCTGCCAGTGTCTCGGTACCCGCGCTTTACAGGTGAAGCAATTGAGGAAATGGATCACTGTTTCATTCCTTTTGATGGATGCCTGACAAATGTTGGCGGGCCAGCCCTGTTCTATTGCATGTAGCCGGTCAGCAGAGCAATCTCCCAATCAGGGCGGTTGTTCTTGCGGGACTGTTCGGCTGCTTTCTGAAATTCATACGGGATGGCGATCAATTCCGCCGCCCAGCGGCCCTCGACATGCTCCAGAATGGCATAGCGGGCGTGCGGCGAACCGGTTTCCATCACATGATATTCAGGCATTTCATCGTCATACGCCGGGAGTCCCACGCTGCCGGGGTTGATAATCAACATCTCTCCAGGCGCTTCCACCACCCTGGGAATATGGGTGTGCCCGCAAATCAGGATGGGCGAACGGACGCCGTCAAGCCGCTCCATGATCTCAGTCGGAGTTGCCAGCCGCGCCCTGCCATGTTCAACCGTTTCCAGCAAGTAAGTCTTGTCACTGGCAGGGGCACCATGAAATACCAGCAAACCATCCTGCGGTTCCAGGCTGGCGGGCAACGCCCTGAGCCAGTCCAGTTCAACTGCGCTCAGGCACTGGAATGCATAGCGGTCGGTAAGACCATGCAGTTTCGGGTTTTGCTCGACCAGTTGGCGGTCGTGATTGCCCCGAATGTGGAACCAGTTCTGCCGCATCAAGTACTGGATGGTCTCTTTGGGCCACAGCGGCCCGGAGACATGGTCGCCAAGATTGAAAACGCAATCCACCTGGCGCCGCTGGATGTCGGCGGCCACCTGCTCAAGGGCCGGGATGTTACCATGAATATCCGAAACAATGGCAACTTTTTGCATAAGTCCTCGTTACAGTTGAACAATCCATCTGGTAAGCAATTCTATTTTACACCCCGCGAATTGAATTCCATCTCCATCAGGATTTTCAGGACAGCGCCCAATGCTTTCAGCGGGAAATAGACCAGTACAATTTGCAAGTATGCTCCCAAAACAGAAACCACAATCGCAATCAACCAGGACACTACTTCCCATGCCACACCCCCACTAAAGTTATATGAAAACACAATATCATGAGTTGTTCCCAAATTCAGCAAAACCTTAATAAAGGAAATAACTGCCGCCGTGATTGCAGCGTGCTTCAGCCACGTATCCAGCCACAAAACTTCTTTTGGCTTATAAAACACAGGCGGATCCTGATCCCCAACAATCTGTTCTAAAGCGTCTTCATCAAACAGCTCTTCTTTGACATGTTCCAGCACAGGTTTATTTTGCGACGGGACCTCACCAAGCCTGGCCTGCAAGATCTCCTGCATCACATCAAAAGCCTCTTCCGTCCATTCCACGCGGTCATTCGTCTGCCACATCGCAAGCAGTTCATCCATGTCTTTCTGGTTGAGATTGTTATAAATCCCCTTGCGGACATCACTGCTCATTGCTTTCCCCTTCGGCGCTCTCTTTGTAGTTCAAATCGGTCTCGACGATCATATAAAGCCCTAAAGAGATGCCCTTGAGCACCAGCCAATACACCACGCCGCGGAAAAAGATGCCAATAGATTCTGTCAGAAGCAGGGCAGCAAATGCCGTGTCATGCTTCCACATTGTCCTGAAATTCAATTCTTCGATGAAAGAATTGTACATTGCTTGCGGTATGTACCCATTCATGGCCTGAATGAAATGCACCACCATCCACACGCCCTGGACAACAAGTGCAATCCAGGCAAAGATTTTCGCAATATACGCGATCCGCGTTAAGCGCAAGTGTTTTTTGGTATAGAAATCATCTGCAATGCTATCCGTCATGCCGTCTCCCTGAACCAGCAGTAATCCAAAAACCGGGCAGTTTCAGTATGCCGCTTATGAAACTGCCCGGTTTCAAATCTCCTCCAGACCAGATTACCTCAAAGTCCAGAGATCAATGTCCTCCATGGTGCAGCGGGTGCCGAAACCCTTGTTGGTACCGGAATTGATCGTCAGACCCAGCTTGTGCCCGTTTATCTTTGTATCTGTCACAGTGATGGCAACCTCGCCATCGACAAAGAAGGTGAACGTACCATCCTGGACAACCAGCATGAATTCTGCCCCACCCTGAGGATTGCCAACTTTTTTGTAAAACTTATGCCAGTGCGCGTCGTAGTATCCACCCTTAAAACGCATAATATTTGCCTCACCATCCAGACCGAGGTAGACCATATAAAAATTGTCCTGGTCTTCTTCATTGAACACAAAACCGCATCCTGTATTAAAGTGATTGGCAGCATCGCTGGCTGAATCCCAGGTAACATCGGTACGCAGCGCGAACGCTTCCGGTTCTTCCCCGGTAGCTGTCCACTGGAACCAGTTGATCTGTGCCCAGCTTTCGTCATAGTCAGGGAGCCTCTTGTAAATCCCTTCGGTATACGCCAGATAACCGTCATTGACCAGCTCTTCAACCCGCTCAACCATCATCGCCCTGCCCGGATCGATTGTCGGTGTGGGAATGGGTGTTTTGGTAGCGGTGGGTTCGGGCGTTGCCGTTGGCGGCACCTCGGTCGCTGTGGGTTCCGGGGTGGCTGTTGGCGGCGGCGTAGGGGATGCAGTTGGCGTTTCCGTAGCCTTTGCAAACATCCCACCGGGCGAGCATGCTACCATCCCGACAGCCATCGCAAGGAGGACAAGCATCCAAATCACCATCCTGCCCGCACGGGCGCGTTTTGTTTTTCGAGCTGCTTCACATGGATATTTCTTCATTATTTTCCTCCAGATCAAGTTGTGTTGTGGTGTTGTGAATATGGTTACTTACTGCAAATCCGGATTACCCCGCCTCTTTTGCCAGACGAATGGCTTCCCGAAAAACTTTCTATATGCTAATCCCTCCTTCAGACCGCTGCGTGTAATGGCGAGCGAACTTCACGGCAAGGCCGCGATCGATCAATCCACTGATATTAATTACAGCAATAACGAATACAGGATTTTTCGCACAAAACTAAGGGGAAATGTGTCTATAAGCAAAAGCA
>JAIOTF010000366.1 GCA_021107195.1 Anaerolineaceae bacterium
ATTCATTTCCTTGGTGTGGGGATCTCCGGTGGCGAAGAAGGCGCTCCGTGGGGGGCCGGCATCATGCCCGGCGGCGATCTTAACGCCTAACCGGAAGTCGGCCCCATTTTTGAGGCCATTGCAGCCAAAGGTCAAGACGATTCCTGCGTGGCTTACCTGGGGGCTTAGGGGGGAGGGCATTACGTGAAAATGGTACATAACGGGATTGAATACGGCAATATGCAGCTCATCGCCGAAATCTATGACGCACTTCATCGTGGGTTAGGACTGGAAGCCAGCGAACTGCATACCCTCTTTGACCACTGGAACCAGGAAGAGTTGTCTTCCTACCTGATGGAGATCACCGCCAAAATCTTCAAGAAAACGGATGAGGAAACCGGCCAGCCATTGGTGGAGGTGATCCTGGACAAAGCCGGGCAAAAAGGCACCGGCAAATGGACCGGGCAAGACGCGCTCAATATTGGCTATCCCATTCCCACGATCAATGCCGCTCTGACGGCACGTATCCTGTCTGCTTACAAAGCAGAACGCCAGAAAGCTGCCGAGGTGTTGGGCGGCCCGCAGCCAACCGGCGCCAGCAGCGACGCAGCAGCAATAACAGCCAGCGCCAAAAGCGCCCTGTATGCGGCCACCCTCATCACCTATGCGCAAGGATTCGGCATGCTGCGCACAGCCAGTGAAGAATATGGTTACCAGCTTGATTTTGGCGACATCGCCAGAATCTGGCGCGGCGGCTGCATCATCCGCGCCGTTTTTCTGAATGACATTCGGGCCGCCTTCGCCGCTGAACCAGACCTGCCCAACCTGCTGCTGGCCCCCTATTTCAGGGACGCAGTAGGCAGCCATCAGAAAGCCCTGCGCCAGGTCATCCAGTTTGCCACTCAGGCGGGGATTGCAGTACCGGCACTGAGCGCCTCGCTGGCCTATTACGACGGTTATCGCAGCGGAACACTGCCCGCCAATTTGATCCAGGCGCAGCGAGATTTCTTTGGAGCACACACTTACCAACGCAGCGACCAACCAGGGATCTTTCACACACAATGGGAATAATCCGTCACAACACAAAATCTCGAGCCCTGCCACTCCGCAAGGCTCGTTTTTCAACGCCGCATCAATGGATTGCAGTAAAATGAATACAACGATGAGACAAACAGAAGATTGCCCATCATCAGAAAAGGGATTGAACAAATGGAAAGAAAAACATTAAGCCAGGACATCATTAACAAATTGCTATTCCTGCAAAAGGATGAGATCACCAGTCACCATACGTATCAACGGCTGGCCAGGGCTGTTAAAAACGAAGACAACAGCAAAGTGCTGAATCGGATCGCCCAGGAAGAACTGGGACATTACAATACCTGGAAAAACTATACCGGGCAGGAAGTGGAACCTGATCAAATCAAGATTCATTTTTTCTTCTGGCTGTCACGGCTGTTTGGCCTGACCTTTGGCATCAAACTCATGGAGAAAGGCGAAGAAAAAGCACAAGAAGCGTACACCTCCCTGCCGCAGGATATTCCCGAAGTGGAAAAAGTGCTGGCAGATGAAGAAGAGCATGAAAACGAACTGTTGGAAATGCTGGATGAAGAGGGCCTGAAATACGCTGGTTCCGTAGTGTTAGGGTTGAACGACGCGCTGGTCGAGTTGACCGGTGCCCTGGCCGGATTCACCCTGGCCTTCCAGAACACGCGCATCATCGCCCTGGCCGGTTTGATCACCGGTATCTCGGCTTCCTTCTCCATGGCTGCCTCAGAATACCTCTCTACCAAATCCGATGAAAGCGAACAAAGCCCAATCAAGGCTGCCGTGTATACCGGGATTGCATATCTCTTCACCGTTGTGATTCTCGTGCTGCCTTTCTTTCTCTTCAACAGCTACCTGGTCAGCATGGGCATAACGATTGTGAATGCCATCCTGGTGATCGCCGTGTTCAATTATTATATTTCCGTCGCCAAAGACCTCTCGTTTCGGCAGCGTTTCCTGGAAATGGCAGCCATCAGTCTGGGTGTAGCGCTGTTCTCCTTTGTGATCGGCGATCTGATCCGGCGTGTGCTGGGGATTGAGATATAGCATTTGTGATTCTCCCCCATTAAAATACAATCTCCCGCAAGATTTGACATCTTACGGGAGATTTGAATTTATCTTTTCCTGGCTGCACATTGCATCTACTCGTACGCCAGCACTTCGCGGATCGTCATACGAGAAGCACTACGCGCCGGGATGATACTGGCAACCACCGACAGGATCAAGATCAATCCCAGCCAGATGAGGAGTCCCTGGGCAGTGAAAGCAAACTTTGCCGGGGTATTAAAGATCGCCATGGAAACCACATTCGAGAGCAAGGAAGTAATCGGAAAAGACAAGATCACTGCCAATACAAAACTGATCATACTGATAATCAACCCTTCAATGATCACCAGTCTAATCACAATTTTGTCATAGGCGCCGATAGCGCGCATCACGCCGATCTCGCGGGTGCGTTCCATAACGTTCATGCTCAACGTTCCCGCCAGGCCAATGCTGCCCACCAGGGCGGTCAAAACCGCCAGCAGCAGCAAAAAGATGATGAGAATATTGATATAAGAAAAGATCGATTCATTGAGCACGTTGCCCGCTTCCACCTTGCTCACCTGAAAACCACGCTTTCGGAAAACATCGTCCACCTGTTTTGCCACCGCTTCCTGAAAAGCGGTATCGTGTTCCGTGGTAACGATGCGGAACGTGGTGGCCTCATTGGAAAAATTCATATCATGTGCCAGGATCGGATAATTGGTATAGGCAAACAACTCGTCCATGCCGGTGTATTGCAGGATGCCTACCACCAGCCAATCGCGCTCACGGCCATTGACCCTCAAGTGGAGCGTATCCCCGGCCTGCAAATCGGGATACAACCGCCAAATGGCTTCATTGACCGCCAGGGCATGCTCATCATTGGGATGCAGCCAGCGTCCTTCCAACAGGATAGGCTCGATCAAAGTCGTACCCACCGGCGAACCAAACACGGTCATATTGTCTTCCACTGTGCCATCCGCTTTCAACAATTCCGCACCGCCAATCGCCCAGCCTTCGATATGTTCCACGCCGAGCACGCCATCAACCATTGATTCAACCGTCGTAATCCGGTATGGAACCTTGAAGTTCAGATTGACATCTGCTTTAAAATACTTGGTGGTTTCTTCAATCTTCCTGTTCAATGAAACCTGCACATTGAACACCGAAATGAAAATCGCCCCACCCAACATGAGGTTGAACAGGGTAAGAAATAAACGCCCCTTGCGGCGGAAAGTGTTGCGCAGCGAAACCACCAGCGGGCGGGAAATGCCTTTGATCCCTTCCAGCTTGCGATCAATCCAGCCTTTTTTATCTGTATTCTGTGCCTGGCCGGATCCGCTGACCGCCTCTTGTACCGTCTTACCGGCGCCCTTCAGCACAGGCGAGATACCCGCCAGCAAAGGGGCAGCAATTGCGATCACCACCTGTAAAACGATTGCCAAAGGAATAATAGTATGTTTCTGCAGGGTAGCGTTGAGAAGATCAGCCGCCAGGCGGGCGGTTGCCAACGCCGCCCAACTGCCAGTGGGAATCGCCAGCACCAGGGCAATTATGGAAAAGCTGAGAATGAGCAGCATATAGAGAATGATCACCTGCCGCCGGCGGGCGCCGACCAGTTTCATCACCCCAATCTGGCGCAAATGCTGACCCATTAAGGCCGAGAGGGTATTGGTGATCAACGACCCGCTCAGGAAAACAACCAATACGCCCAGGATAAGCAGAATACCGATCAGCGCATTCACGATGGATGAAAGCGGGTGCTCGTTGGTTTGTGCCAAATCAAAGCGATACACTTCATAGCCACTGCGGTTCAGATACGATTCGACACTCTCGGCAATGCTTGTGAGATGCTCCCGATCATCAGGCTGGTCAGAAACCGTGATATACATGCGGTTGTAATACACCGGTTCATGCAGCCAATCCAGAGTTTCTTCCTGAATATAGGCTGTGCGGTCGCCCATAAAAGCGCCATAACCCAGGGTGCGGTCCATCACGGCGCCCGCCACCTTGATCTCCAAATCGCTGCCGTCGGCCAGTTCAATCAACAGCCTGTCCCCAACCACAGCGCCCAAAGACTCCAGGGTTTTGATCTCGAATAAAGCTTCCTTCCTGGCAGGGATTTGTTTGCCCTCCATTGGCAGCAGCTTGTCAATGGCAGTCTCTTCAAAATCCGGAAGGACCCTGAAAGTCAGCACGTCCCAGTCGCCAGAAGCCTTCTGTACGCGCACATTCACATCACGGCGCGCTTCAACATCCTCCACACCGTCCAGACGGGCTACAGAGTTAACGTATTTCTCTTCAAAGGGATTGGTAATGATCTCAATATTAGCCGGATTGGCGCTGGCATAACTCAGGTCCAGATCCTGCGAGATGATAACATAAGCCCCCGAAATCATCCCCACGGCAAAAACGCCAATTGCGATCGAAAGCACGACCAAAATCGTGCGGGCCTTGTTTTCCCAAAGGTCAGCCAGCACCTTTCGCCAGCGAGGTTTCAACATAAAATACTCCC
>JAIOTF010000039.1 GCA_021107195.1 Anaerolineaceae bacterium
GATGACCCTGTCCACTCTTGCCACTCCGGCAGTGCTCCTGCCGCTGCGCACGCGGGGCGAGGTGATCGGTGCGATGGGCATCATCGGCCAAACCGGCACTGCAATGAACGAGTACTGCTTCCCCCTGTTCCAGTCGATCGCCGACCGCCTGGCAATCGCAGTAGAAAATGCGCTGCTCTACCAGCAGGCAGAGATCAACGCGGCGGTCACTGAGCGCAACCGTCTGGCGCGTGACCTGCACGATGCAGTCACCCAGACCCTGTTCTCGGCCAGCCTGATCGCAGATGTGCTGCCTGATATCTGGAAACAAGAACCCGCAGAGGGCGAGAAGCTGCTGAATGAGATCCGTCAATTGAACCGCGGGGCTTTGGCTGAGATGCGCACCCTGCTGCTGGAACTGCGTCCGCAGGCCCTGCAGGAAGCCCAGCTTGAGAACCTGCTCCACCAACTTGCCGAAGCGAGCATAGGGCAGTTGGGCGTGCCGGTAACGGTCAACATTGAAGTACCGTGCCAACTGCCGGCGAAGGTCAAGATCGTGATGTACCGCGTGGCCCAGGAAGCACTGAACAATATCGCCAAACATGCTCAGGCAACGCATGTCATGATAAACTTGTTCTGCTTCGAAAATACAACTTCCGGCGCAGAGTCCTCACTGAAGATGGAGATCGTGGATAACGGCAGGGGATTTGACCCAAGCTCTGTTCCCTCCGATCATCTTGGATTACGCATCATGCGCGAGCGGGTTGAATCGATTGGCGGGAAGTTTGCCATACAGGGCCAGGCAGGCAACGGCACGCGGGTAACCGTGACCTGGCAAATGGAGTCATGAGAGGAATCAACACCTTGCAGTAACGACTTCAATCGTCAGGTGATTTAGTGACCCTCACAAAAATTAGGTAAAATGAGATAAACGCTTTTCCACATCATCTGAATAAAAGTCCTGTTGGCACGCGGAAATCCCCCCTGCCCCCCTTCACCTTACGGGCACGATGTGAGAAAAGATAAAGGCCAAGAAAGAAACCTGATGAATACAAATGAAGCCATTAAAGTGTTGATCATCGACGACCATGCCATGGTGCGGCGCGGGTTGTCCACCTTCCTGAAGGCGCGCCCGGAACTGGAGCTGATTGGCGAAGGAAGCAATGGCGAAGAGGCCTTGCAGTTGTGCCAGACCCTCCAACCGGATGTGGTGCTGATGGACCTGAAGATGCCAGGGATGGACGGCGTTACGGCTACACGCATCATCGGCGAGCGCTTTCCAAAGGTGAAAGTGATCGTCCTGACCAGCTTTCAGGAAGAAGACCTGATCCGCAAAGCCCTGCAAGCCGGGGCAACCAGCTATCTGCTCAAGAACGTCTCGGCGGTGGAATTGACCAAAGTAATCCAGGCTGCCCATGCCGGATTCTCAACCCTGACACGGGAAGCTGTAGAAGTGCTGACACAGCCTGCCGGCGAGGATTCCATCGAAATGCCGGTGGCCGACCTAACCAGGCGCGAAAAGGAAGTACTGGCCTTGATGATCGAAGGCCTGACCAACCCCAATATTGCCAGCCGCCTGGTAGTGAGCCGCTCTACGGTCAAGGCCCATGTGAGCAATATTCTGGGCAAGCTGAACGCCAGCAACCGTTCGGAAGCGGTGTCGATCGCATTGAGAACAAAGCTGCTGGAGTAAAACAGCCCTCTCTCCAAGCCTCTCTCCCAGAGATTGGGAGAGAGGCTTTAATTTGAAGTTTCGGCCGATTTTTCCGAATACTGTATGCTTTTTTGAATGGATTAGTGCCAGTAGATAGCTATTGATCTTCAGATAAATAGGTTAATAATCAAAACCATGTCATGGAAACAATAATTAAGAAGAGCATCCTTTCCTGGTACACAAATTTCCCATTAATCTGCCAGGAATTACTCGGTTCTGGGGCTATCCCCCTGCTGCTCCGCAGCATCCCCCTTTAGCAAGGAGGACAAGAAGTTAACCGATTTATGTGAACCTCAATAAAACCTGTCAGCCCTCTCCCGGAAATTGGGGGGAAGCCGAACGCAGCATTCTATACCGCCGCTTCACCAAGCCATTTAAATATCAGCCACATGGCCTAGTTCAAAGTTCCCCACCTGCCGGATGTGCATGGGGAGCTTTTTCGTTAACATAGTAGCGTACAAGAATTTCCAATGATCCTGCGTTCAAGCAGACACAGAAAGGAGGTGCAGCGATGATGGAAAATCTAAAAGTCTTCATTGCAGACGATCAGGCCAAAGTGCGCTTTGCGCTGCGCGTTTCACTGGAACGCCAGAGCGGATTGGCAATCATCGGCGAAGCCGTCGATGCGATCGACATGCTGACCCAGCTTAAATCGCTGCGCCCCAACGTGCTGTTGATGGATTGGGAACTGCCCGGCCTTGCCGGCAGCACCCTGTATGCGCTGCGCGTGATCCTGCCGGAAGCAACGATCATCGCCCTTTCCAGTTGCCCGGAGAACCAGCGGCTTGCTCTGGGGTTTGGTGCGAATGGTTTTGTGAACAAGAGCGCGCCGCCGGAAACCCTGCTGCATACGCTGAACGCCCTGACCCGCTGGAAAATGCAGGCCGTGTCCGCAAGCTGACCATTCTCCCACAATTTCTGAAGTGAAGAAACGCAAAACGCCAGGTCCTGCAAAACTGGCCGCCATTATCAATCGTCCGTCATTGTTTTAATACCGCTAATAAAAAGAAGGGATACCCCTATGTGCTCGATCACTGAACCAACATCCAATCCATTGAAGGGTTTTATAAATGGCAGTATTACAGACAGTCTGCCTGTTGAGAAATTTGAGAAGGTTAAATTGAGATAATGCGGTTGGCTGCTGAAGTTTTTGCTGATTTGCGAAACTGCGCGAAAGCAGAAACTGAAGCACCAGCCTGAGGAAGAGAAAATGTTAGCAAAGATTAAACGTATATATGATGAATATCCGCACAATTTCTGGATTTTGGTCGGCGCCGCCTTTATCGACCGTCTGGGCGGCGGGCTGGTCTTCCCCTTCTTTGCGGTGTATATCACACAGAAATTCGATGTCGGCATGACCCAGGTCGGCCAGTTGTTCGCCCTGTTCTCGGTAACGGGAATGATCGGGGGGATGCTGGGCGGGGCAATGGCCGATAAATTTGGCCGCAAGAAAATGATGATCTTCGGCCTGATATTCAGCGCGATCACCATGGTGCTGTTTGGCCTGGCCGACAGCCTGGCGCTGTTATGGCTGGTGAGCGGAACGGTCGGCCTGCTGGCCGACACGGGCTTCCCGGCGCACCATGCGATGGTGGCCGACCTGCTGCCGGAAGAGAAACGGGCGGAAGGCTTCGGGATCATGCGCGTGGTTGCCAACCTGGCAATCACGATCGGCCCGCTGATCGGCGGCCTGATCGCCACCCGCTCCTTCATGGCGCTGTTCATTCTGGACGCGATCACGAGCACGATCATGGCGATCATCGTTTTTGCCAGGCTGCCGGAGACGAAACCAAAATCCACTCCCGAGGTGGAAAAACAAAGCCTGCTGGAGACTCTTTCCGGATACCGCAAGGTACTGAAAGACGGCCTGTTCGTTTCGTTCATCGGGGCGCAGATGCTGATGGTGATCGTCTATATTCAGATGAATTCAACCCTGCCGGTGTACATGAACACGGTTTTAGGGATGGCCCCCAGCGCATACGGCACGCTGTTGAGCATGAATGCCGGAATGGTGGTGCTGTTCCAGTTCTGGGTGACGCGCAAGGTCAACAAATACCGCCCGATGATGGTCATGGCGGCGGGCACGCTGTTGTATGCAATCGGGTTCGCCTTGTTCGGATTCATTTCGGCCTACGCCTTCCTTATTCTGGCGATGGTGATCATCACGATCGGTGAAATGATGGTCAGTCCGGTGTCGCAGGCGCTGGTGGCGGAGTTCGCCCCGGAGGATATGCGCGGGCGCTACATTGCAATGAACGATTTCTGCTGGATCATTCCGCACGCCATCGGCCCGCTGGGGGCGGGGATCATCATGGACCATTACAACCCGTTGTGGTTGTGGAAAATCGCCGGCGTGATCGGGGTGGCAGCGATGTTCAGCTTCGTGCTGCTCAACTCGCGCATGGAGCACCGGCGGCGGCAGATGGCCAAGCCGGAACGCTGCCCGGCGGGGAGCGCCCCGGCGGTGGAGACGGCGGGGTAAGGACCTCTCTCTAAATCTCCGTGCGGGGACTTCGCTCTCTCCCAACAAGTGGGAGAGAGCCTTTTTGTTACAACTCATACCGCTTCTCATCTTGTAGAAACAGCCTGGATTTGGAAATCTTCTATGGAAACCAGAACCATCGCAGGGGCGCACGCCATGCGCCCGTACGAAGAGAAGAGGGGTTTCTGTGTACACATTAATACAATGATGTGCGGGGAACGCACAAAGGGGTCAGGCATGCCTGACCCCTACATGGAAAATGCGTATAGATAACTGCCATTCCCTGCCAATAACTTATTTCTTCATATCCTGGCAAATCTGCCGCAAAATACCTTCCATATGTGCCAGAAACGGATGTTTTCCCAAAAACTCTTTCCCGATTTCAATCGCCCTGCTTACTGATTTTTCTGCTTCTCCAAAATTTCCTTTTTGGGCAGAGCGTATTCCCAATCCCCAATATGTGTTCACCTGTCCAACACGGTCCCCGACACCAACATACAATTTCAAAGCCTGGTCCAATTTCTGCAAACCGGCTTCACCATCCCCCGTATCCAACTGCATAAAACCAATAGCCTGCAAGGTGTTGGCTTCCCCCAAGCGGGAACCCACCGCGCGGAACAGCCCCAGCGCCTCCTCGTAGCTCTTCAGCGCCTCCACTTTATCATGATGATAACTCAGCACTTCCCCGACGGCCTTCAAGGTGTTGCCTTCCCCCAAGCGGGAACCCACCGCGCGGAAAAGCCCC
>JAIOTF010000219.1 GCA_021107195.1 Anaerolineaceae bacterium
CTATTGGCGGACTGCGCTGGTTTGCTTATACGGGTTGGTGCCAGATGGACCAAGTATGTTGGATGTTTTGTCTGACCTGGATCAGACAGGCAAGTTTCAAGCAGTTATTTCGCACGTGCTGCTTTCTTATCCTTATTCCGATGAGGAACGCCAAGAGCAGTTTTATGTGCTGTTGTCGAAAATGCCGATTGCCAAAGCATGTGCCAATCTACGCGGCCTGGTTGTCTCTGGAGAAACTGAGTCAGCCAGGAGACTGGCGGAAGCGCTTCTGGAAGAACATAATGGCGAATGTAAATTCGCTGAAAGCGACTGGGGTTCTCTGGACAGTCAACAATTATTGGCAGGTATGTCAAAATTGCAATCCCTGGCAGGCTTGTGCCATTTGGCCGGGCAGTCAAAAAAAGGATTCTACTTGTTGAAGGCAGCTGAGGAAGCTGCACGCAACTGGCAAGCAGGATTGCACTTGCAGGGGCTGGCAGATGCTGAGCAGATGGGAGAGGCTGAAAAGTATTTAGAGAAGGTAATGCTTACAGGCAGTCCCGAGCTTATTTTCAAGCAGCCAGAGGTAAGCTTTGTTTCCAAAGCCGCTGTCGGCATTTTAGATGACATTACATTACCAGATATGCACCCGTTTCTGCAGCTTCGGAAGGCGCAGACGCTCAAAGCAGGCGGAGAATTGGCCAAAGCTCAATTGCAGGCACGAAGTGCGGTAGATCAAATTATTAAGTTGGTGAGTAAGAGAGAGGCTTTATTTACCCCCAGATTTGTACCGAATTGGAATCCTTTGGAATTAATCCGGATACTGGAATCACTTGATCTGGAAGCCGAAGCTCTGCAAACAGCTCTCCTTTTTCAGCAAGAACGCCCAAACGATTTGAATCTGCTTCACTACCTTAGCGGGTACTTAGACAAGATTGAAGATTATCCCGCCGCGAATGCCTATGCTCACGCTGCTGCCGTATTAAAACCAAAGGAACCGGAGAATTTTCGGAAACTCGCTTCGCTTCAAGAGAAGATGCGGCTTTGGAAAGATGCCTATGAATCATGGGCACAAGTTATTCGTCTGATTGAAGATCCCAATACCAGTGATTGGATGAAATTTGGAAAAAGTGCCTATCAAGCCGAAATGCCAAGGATCGCTGCAAAAGCCTGCGAGAGCGCTATTGAAAAAGACCCCGAGAACGAAAAAGCGAACGCCTTAATGGGGAAGGTGCTACAACAGTTGGAGGATTTCGAAGGCTCAATTCCTTTCTTTACTGTTGCAACTCAAGCAGCACCAAAAAATGTTGAGCATTGGATTGATCTCTCGAATGCCTATGTCGAGATGGAATTGAATGATCATGCGCTCTCGACTTTGCAAGCCGGGCACGCCGCAGTACCAAATTCTGCTTCCATCAATTATTCGTTGGGCAAACTTTATCAGACTTGTGGAAAACCAGAAAAGGCTTTACCCTTCCTGGAAACTGCTGCCGGGTTAAATCCTGAATCTTCAGAATTGGCCTACGAATTGGGATTGAATTTGTTTAAGCTCCAAGAGAACGAGAAGGCGAAACAGATCTTGGCTAAGTCTCTGAAAAAATGGCCGCAAGACCATGCTATTGCAAGGCTTCTGGCAGAATTGGCTTTGAAGGAACGAGACTATGAATCCGCTGTTCCGGCTTTGGAAATTGCAATTCAGGCCAGCGATGTGCCTAAAGAATTAAAGCTGGCGTATGTGGATGCATTGTTTAATGGGCAAGACCCGTTGTTGTCTGGAAAGAACAAAGTGCAGGCGGCAAAAGTATGGCAGTCGGAGAATATCCTCCGCGGCATTTTGGAGAAACAACCTCATTCCTTTGTGGTGCAACTGGGATTGGCAGAAGTTTTAGGCACCCGCGGGCAGAACCAAGATGCGCTTGAACTATTCAAGATATTGATCGAGACGCCTAATGTCACATTGCCTGAATGGCGGTGGCGGTTATATGCAGGCATGGGGGCAGTGGCAGATTCATTGGAAATCAAGGATCTTGCACTAGCTTCAATGAAAGAGGCAGCGCAGGCAGCACCAGATCGTCCGGATGTGATGAAGAAGTTGGCAGAGGTTTACCTTCATGCAGAATTACCGAACGAAGCTTTCCGGACGATTCAGACTGTACGTAATATGGCGCCAGATCAAATCGGCATTTTGATTTGGTATGCGGATATGGCAAAATCAACAGGTCATATTGAAGAGGCGTTAGAGGCGTTGGGGTGTGCAACGCAGATCAACGCACAACTCCCGGAGCTTTGGGTACGGCTGGCTGCTTGCCAGAATCAATTGAATGATGCGACTGCTATGCGTGAAAGCCTAAAGAAGATGGCATTACTCAAGGATGTGCCAGCGCGCACATTGCGGGAAGCTGCCTATTTGTATATTGGTTTACAAGAATTGCGGGAAGCATTAACTTGTTTGTCACACGCAGTGGCGAGTGAAGAAGCAGACCCTGCTTTAGTATTTGATCTGGCGTGCGTTCAGGCCCGGTGTGGAGATGCTGAGGACGCCGAAGAGAACTTACGGGAATTGATCAGCGCATATCCAGAGAACGCATGTCTGTATATGTTCCAGGCCGATTTGTTAGTCTCGCTGGATCGCGTACAGGGTGCGCTAGCAAGCTTACAGCACGTCGAAACATTAGAGAATGAAACAAAACGATTTCCGTTCAATGACAGCGATATCTTAAAAGTATTGCCTGAAGATTGGTATCGGTCTTTGATCTCTCCTGAAGCTTTGGACTTGCGAATGGGCGTACTGCACGAAAGTGTTGGAGACAGTCAGGCAGCATTGTCATATTTAGAGAAGGCTCTAGTCCAAAAACCAGAATCGGCACAAGTCCGCTATATGGTTGCTGATCTTGCTGATGCTTTGCTCTGTAAAGACAAAGCTGCCAGATTGCTGTCCCCCGTTGGAGGCAATGAAAGTCTAAGTGAAGAGGACTATATTTCTGATTGGGAGAGGAACGCGAGGGCTGGATTATATGCTTTGATAGCTGCCAATAGTTTAAAGACGGGAAGTCTTTCCGACCAGGTAGAAAAGTTAGTCGCGACCGGTTTGCAATATGTTTCAAATCATCCTGGTTTGCTTGCTTTGATCAGTCAAAACCAGGCTAGAAATGGGGATATGCAGTCAGCATCAGAAAATTATGAAAAAGCAGTCCAGCTTTATGAGCAAGATCAGCAGGAACAAAAGCAAGAAAAGAAATTGTGGCAACCTCATTTAATGGATTTGAAAGGATATTCATCTGCTACTGGAATTCAAGTTTCCGAGGCTGCTTTTGCATTAGAGAGATGGGATGATGCGGTCAGGATCGGCGAAAATCTGGCTGAGAAACGCCCTTATGAAGGGCGGTCTCTGTTGCATCTTGCTGGTTTGATTGTTCGGGTGCTTGAATTAAACCAATTAACGACTGAATTAAAAGCTATTCGACATGTGCCGAGTCAAAAAACTCTGGATTTTGCGAATGAGGAACGGTTCAACGATCTGATCAATAGAGCAGAAAACATTCGAAAGTCTGAAGAGGTAGTGCGCTGGGCTGTTCGCGGAAACATGGTGTTTCATTCCTCGCTGGAGCGGATTCGCAGTTTTGCAAAGAGTGCCAAGTCTGAAGAGGATCTGGTCGCATTGGTAGCGGCATTACGGCGAAGCAGCAACTTTGCTGGTGCAATCCAAATCGGAAAAAAATATCCAGGTCAACCAAAGGTGCTGGTTGAATACGGGCTTAGTCTCCAAAAAACAGCACCCCAAAAAGGGTTTGCGGCCATTTTCAAGGCAACGGAATTGCAGCCGAAAAATCCGCTAACTTATGCCGCTCTGGCCGTTGTGGCACAAGAAGCAGGCATGTATGATGAGGCTTTGTCTGCATTGGAAACCTCATTAGAGATATGGTCTGATGAACCAGAATGGCATGCCTGGGCAGCACAGCTTGCCGAGTTGGAATTTGAGATGGATAAGGCAGTAAAGCATTGGGAAACTGCTGTTGAATTGGTACCGGACAAGCTCGAATATAGACTTGCATTGGGAAATGCGTACATCGGGAAGGGTGAGTTCTTACAGGCGGTGGGTTTGCTGGAAGGCTTAAGCAAAAAGGAAGGCGATCAAGGTCAGGTTTGGTTACTGCTCTCGAAAGCATATCAGCGAACTCAAACTTGGGAGAAAGCGCTCCAGGCATCCGAGCGAGCGGCGGTTATCGATCGGTTCTCCCCAGAACCTGTTTTGCAGAGCGGCAAAATTGCGCTCTCGTTGGGTAAGCAGAAAAAAGCAATGGAATGTGCCAGGCTGGCATTGAAGCGAGCTCCGGGTGCGGTAAACAGTATTTTATTTCTGTGTGAAGTGCAGAAGGCAGTTGGTAAGTCATCAGAAGCATTGCGCATCCTTGAAGAAGCGATCAACGGCGGGCAGCAATCTTCTGAAATCATGCTGGAGCGATCCAGGCTGGTTCATGCGATGAAAGGGGCAAAAGAAAGCGAACCGTTATTATTGACGCTGGTTGAAGACGAGCCTGAAAATGCAGAAGCTTTGGGGTTTTTAGCTGAAGTGCAATTGGCAGCAGATAAACCACAAGAAGCAAGCATGCACGCATTCCGTGCGTTGAAGATTGACCCAACATTGCAGGGGCTCAATTATTTGATTGGCACCATGAAGCGAGCGGATGGACATCTGGATCAGGCAGTTCATTATTTCAGCGAGGCGGTTCGTCAAAACCCACAAGATTTAGAAGCCTACGTTGCTTTAGGAGAAACGTATTTGGATCGACGAGAAAATAGCCTGGCCTTCGAGATATTTGAGAAGGCGATGGGAATTGCACCAGACGATTACCGTTTGTATTATCAGGCTGGTGTGATCCTAAGGGAGCAAAAGGACTATATGGGAGCAGAAGACATGATGCGGCGCGCTTCTGAATTGGCTCCTGGTGATGTGAATATCCGCCGGCAACTTGGCGCTGTTGTTGCATTGAACCTGGTACACAATCCAAAAGAGGTGAAAACGTGTCTGTAAGCATTGAAGACCGGGGCAATCAGGGAGAACAAAACAATTTCAGCCGAAAGGACTTGCTGGTTGTTCTTCGCGCTGCGCAATCGGTGAACGCGTACAGGTTTACCAGGCAAGCAACCATGGAATGGTTGAGTATTTACCCTGGGGATCTGGAGATCAACCTTTGGTTGGCAAAAGCGTTGATCGGAGAAGGGCGGCTTGAACAAGCGTTAGAGATCATCGAAAAGTTGTGTGCGATTGATCCGGAGTATACAGCGGTCTGGCGATTGGCGGCAGAGCTTTATGCCCCAGGGAGTTCTCCGCGGGTGCAGGCAGTTTCAGCCTTGCAAGCTCTAGGGCGTCCAGCAAAGATGTCAGGAAATCTTTTACCGTGGAGTTCTATGTTGTTTTCAGCAAGAGAACAACTACAGAAGGACGAATTGACTGTTGCAGAACAGATGGTATATACGGTGTTGTCCCAATATCCTGATGCAGTTCTTGGGGCGATCCAGCATTTGAAGTTGTTGGAATTTGCACAGGATGAAACAGGTCTCTTGAGTTACTCACGCGTGTATCATGTTCGTTGGCCAACATGCCTGCATTTTTCCCTGTTGACTGCGAAGGGGATGCTCGATCAGGGCGAAGAAACCGAAGCAATGCAATTGTTTCAGCAATGTGTCGCAAGTGATCCTGAGGGGCGAGTCGCAAGTCGCTTGTGGGGCAGCGAGCACGTTTATCAGCCGCTTTGGCCAGGGGAGTTAAATGTGCGATTTGAGCTTGCTGTGCCGGCTGACGTAGCTTATGCATTGGGTCTGAATCAACTGAGCCGACCTAGTTCAAACCCTGAGGAATATATCAGCGCGGTTGAGGTTAATGCGTTTTCAGAAGGACGAAGAAGTGCGGGAAATGTTGATGTTTCTATCGTTGAAGGTGATAAAGAATCGCCCATCCATGGTTTGAGGAAACCTGGTGTGGAAAGGAAATCGCCGCGAGACGTCGAAGAGGTGTGGCTTGTCAATCGCAGGAAGCGCCGTGCGCACGATTCTGAGTTAGCTGCTGTGGAAAAAGCGTTTGAGCGATTGGCAGAAAAATATCATGACCCGAAGCTTAACGAGGCAGATGGAAGGTTTCCGGTTTATGTGGTATTTTCGACCAAGTCTGGTTTGGAAAAAAAGTATGGCGGACAGATTGAGGGTGTTTTCGAAAAAGAGATGCAGCGATTGGCGGCAACGATTTCGAATTACCCTGATTGGGGTGGCCTTGTTTTCATCCCGGATGATCCTAAATCTGTTGATGCTTATGGATTGTCTGCTGTTGATGAAGTTGATCCCTGGACGTTGAAACTGGCTTTAGTGGATCTGGACCAGGCTTTGGCAAAAAAAGGTTCTATGATTGGGGCATTGCTCATCGTTGGCGGTGGGGATGTTGTGCCTTTTCACCATTTGCCCAATCCCACTGACGATATGGATGAAGACGTGCCGTCTGACAATCCGTATGCTACTCTGGATGGAAACTATTTTGTGCCTGAATGGCCGGCGGGCCGGTTACCTGACGAGAAAGGATCTGATCCGGCATTTTTATTAAAACAGCTTCGCAAGGTGATCAATGAGCACCAAGGGAAGATTTCCGGCAAGAAGACGATTAATATAACAAGTTGGTTGGAACAGTTCATTGCATTTTTAGTATCGCTATTCGCCAGGCGAAAGCCGACTAGCATCCAGATCAAGAATGGCTTTGGATATTCTGCGGCTGTTTGGCGGCGTTCTTCGATTGCTGCATTTCGACCGATTGGTGATGGGCAATGCCTGGAAGTTTCGCCGCCGGAACCGAAAGAAGATTTTGATTACAATCAGATCATGGAGTCCGGTTTGGGATATTTCAATCTTCATGGATTAGCGGATGCACCAGAGTGGTATGGGCAACGAGACATCACAGAGCCTTATGTTGGTCCAGATTATCCGATTGCACTGCGTCCGTCTGATCTGGTGAAAAACGGCAAAACGCCGCGAGTTGTATTTTCAGAAGCTTGTTATGGCGGGCATGTATTTGGCAAGAGAGAATCAGATTCGCTCGCATTACGTTTCCTTTCCGTGGGCACGTCAGCGGTGGTGGCTTCAACGTGTATTGCGTATGGTTCTGTGAGTCCGCCATTGATTGGAGCTGATTTGCTCGCCAATTATTTTTGGCTGTATTTGCAGGAAGGTATGTCAAGTGGAGAAGCTCTGCTGCGCGCAAAGATCGATTTTGTTCGACAGATGGAGAAGCGCCAAGGGTTTATGGATGGCGAAGACCAAAAAACGATGATTTCATTTGTGCTGTATGGCGACCCGTTGGCGCGTGGCAATGGTCAACAAGTAAGCGCAAAATCTATCACTCGATTGCGGGCACGGATGGAAGTACGCATGGTTTGTGATATCAAGGAAAATGGCGAGGTTGATTGCTGTGAGAAGGATGTTGTGTCTGAAGCGAAGCAATTGGTGGAGGTTTATCTTCCTGGAATTGAGAATGCAGAAATCTCAGTCAGCAAGGAATACCAAATCGACAATGAGTATTTCAGGCGTAAGGACTTAGGAGCGTCGGTGTCCTCAACCTCGTATGCGAAAGGAAAAGCCGGGCGCACAGTGGTCACTGTGAGGAAACAGGCAAAAAGTAATGCAAAAATTCATCATCATTATGCGCGAGTTACAATGGATAAGAATGGCAAGATAGTGAAATTAGCGATTTCCCGATAATATATTCTTATAAGGAAAGCAAACAGGCACAGGCAATTTTATGACCTGTGTCTGTTTATTTATGTGGATAGTGATTGAATAAGGGTGTATTGATTATTGCTTGTTCGCCATTCATCGCATATAATTCAATGCATGTTGCATTTTCACATTTTGGAATTTAACGAAACTTGATGCAATATAAAGAGACTATTCATAAATCAAAGGTCAGGAGTTTGCATGAAGAAACATTTATCGGGTGTGGAGATCCGACAATCATTTATTGATTATTTTGCAGAGCGCGGTCACACTGTTGTTCCTTCGTCTTCGCTGGTGCCGGGCGGGGATCAAACATTATTGTTTACCAATGCAGGGATGGTGCAATTCAAGGATATTTTTCTGGGTACTGACCGACGGTCATATTCACGCGCTGTCGATTCGCAAAAATGCATGCGTGTAGCCGGTAAACATAATGACCTGGACGATGTTGGGCGAGATGATTCGCATCATACTTTTTTTGAAATGTTGGGCAACTGGTCTTTTGGTGATTATTACAAAGAAGAGGCGATTAGTTGGGCATGGGAACTTTTGACCGAGGTTTGGGGGCTAGACAAGAGCAAACTCTGGGCAACTTGTTTTAAGGATGACCAAGGGCAGATTCCAACTGATGAGGAGGCGGCAGAGATTTGGCGGAAACAACCCGGGATTAACCCAGACCAGGTTCTTTATTTTGGACGCAAAGATAACCTGTGGGAAATGGCGGAGACAGGACCCTGTGGCCCATGCAGTGAGATCCACATTGATTTGGGTCCCGAGTTTTGTAATAAGAAAGATGAAGCGGGGCATGAATGTCATGTGAATGGCGATTGCAGCCGGTTTTTGGAATTGTGGAATTTGGTCTTCATTCAATACAACAGACTGAATGCCACTGAATTTGAGCCGTTGCCTGCAACACACGTTGATACCGGTATGGGTTTTGAGCGCATCGTGGCAGTTATACAGGGCGTTTATTCCAACTATCGCACTGACTTGTTGTCTCCGTTGCTGGATAAAGTGCAGGAACTGACGGGACAAAGTAATGCTGAACGAGAAATGAATATTACACCTTACCGGGTGATTGCGGACCATAGCCGGGCGGCTGCTTTCCTGATCGCAGATGGTGTTGTGCCGGGGAATACTGGCCGAAATTATGTGTGCCGGATGATTGTTCGCCGGGCGGCTCGCTTTGGGTCAAAGATAGGTTTGAATGATCCATTCCTGGCTCAGGTGGCAGATGTGGTTATAAGTAATTACAGAGATGCTTATCCGGAGTTGGCTAAAAACCGCAAGACGATCCTGGACAATCTAACTCGTGAAGAAAAACGCTTCCAGCGAACAGTCGAAACTGGACTCAGCCATCTGAATGATTTGTTGGAAGGGCTCAAAAAAATTGGTCAACCGATTTTGGATGGACATGTTGCATTTGATTTGTATGCTACCCACGGTTTGCCGCTTGAAATCACAAGAGATATTGCCCGTGAACAAGGACTCGGAGTTGAGGAAGAAGGTTTTCATGAGGCAATGGAAACACATCGCATTGCATCAGGCGCTGGACAAACCTTTGGCTCTGCCGGCGGCGATGATGTGGAGGTATTCCGTAATCTCTATGAGACTCTGGTAGAGGACGAGAAATTACCTGAAGACGGTGTGGTTTATGAGCCGTATGGCAAACTGGAACAGGAAGGTGAAATCCTGGGGCTGGTCCGAGAAGGGGAGGCTGTATCACAGGTTTCTGAGGGCGAAATTGTTGAAGTAATTCTGCCGGCGACCAGTTTCTACCTTGAAAGTGGCGGTCAGGTTTCTGATCATGGAACGATTCAATCTACGCCAGACGCGGGATGGAAAATTGTTATTGAAGATGTGCGCAAACCTGCAGACGGGGTGATCACTCTTGGTGGCAAAGTTGTGCACGGCACAGTCAAAGTTGGTGAAAAGGCATTGTCTGCTGTTGATTCTGAACGCCGCATTGCTATCATGCGCAACCATACTGCAACACATTTGCTGCATGCGGCATTGCATCAGGTCTTAGGTGATCATGCCCGCCAGGCTGGGTCATTGGTTGCACCGGATCGGCTTCGGTTTGATTTTACTCATCCCGAGGCGGTAACGACGGAGCAGCTTGCAGAGATAGAAGAGTATGTCAATCAAACAATCCTGAAGAATTATTCGTTAAACATTGCAAACAAGTCACGGGATGAGGCAATTTCTGAGGGCGCGATGGCGTTGTTCGGTGAAAAATACGGTGAGACAGTGCGTACGATCAGCATCGGAGACGGAGTGCCTTTTTCGTATGAATTGTGTGGCGGCACGCATGTTGATGAAACAGGGATGATTGGCTTGTTCCTGATCACCAGCGAGAGCAGCGTGGCGGCTGGTATTCGCCGGATTGAAGCCGTTACCGGAGAGGGAGCATACCAGATCGCCCGCCGCAGATTGAGTGCGCTGCGGGAGAGTGCTTCCCTGCTGGCGACATCAATGGATGATGTGCCTGCCAGAATTGAAACTGTGCTTGCGGAGCAGGATAAGGTTAAGAAGGAAGTCTTCAAATTGCGCCAGAAGCTGGCCGCTCAGGAATTCATTGGCTCGCTTGAAAACGTTCCAATGATCGGCGATACGCCAGTTTTGGTGACCTGTTTGCCGGACGCCAATACTGATATATTGCGGAAGATGACGGATCGCTTCCGCGAGCGTTATGAGAATGGCGCTGTCATTTTGGGTAGTGTTGCCAAGGGCAAACCGGTGTTTGTGGCTTCTGTGTCGGACGAATTGATTGCAAAGGGCCTGCATGCCGGTGAGATCGTGAAAGCCGCAGCGAAAGTGGTTGGCGGCGGCGGTGGCGGAAGACCGAATATGGCTCAAGCCGGCGGCAAAGACCCGGAAAAATTGGGCGAGGCGATGGACCAGGTAAAGCATTTGATCAAAGAAAAACTTCAAGAGTAAAGTAAGTTCTTATTTGCCTTGCCGTTGGATTGAACAAAGATACCAGCTCGTTGGATGAGAGCTGGTATCTTATTTTAATGAGGAAAAATTTACTCCTCGTTTGAAGAAATTTTCCATAAGATGATTTCCGGTGGACAGAGGAAGCGCACGCGGGGTGCACCAGCTCCTTCCATGCCGATCCCGCGGGTGATGTAGAGCTTCATGTTATCCATTTGGTAGAGACCGGACTCGAATTGTTTGCCATACAGGGAGCCGGTGAAGAGGGCGCCGTAAAATGGTAGACGAACCTGTCCGCCGTGGGTGTGACCGGATAATTGCAGGTCGTATCCCAGCCGGGCGGCGACGGGGGCAAGGTCAGGGGTGTGGTAGAGGAAGATGCGAAAGCTATCTTTGTCTTCAATGGTTTGGGTGACTTCTTCGAGCTTTGGGCCGTCTGTAAAGGGGTGGTGAGAGCAGTATGTACCCACCAAAGTTAATTGGTCGTTGCCAACCGGGATCGTGACGGCTTCATCTTTCAGCAAGTGAACAGGGAGGTCGGCAAGAAGATCGGGGATGATTTCTTCCAGGTCGACGGCCGGGCTTCCGGTGACGAGGTAAACGCCGAGGGGCGCAGAAAGCTGCCGGAAAATGGTGCGTGCACCCTGCCAGGCTTCTTTGTCATGGAGATAAGACAGGTTGAGAATGTCGCCTGAGAAGAGGATTAAATCTGGTTTCAGATCCTTGACTTTTTGCAGTAGCCGGGTCTCTCGAATGGTGTGGCGTTCAAAATGAAGATCACTGAGATGCAGGATTTCCAGTGATGTGCCTTTTTGCAGCTTTGGCGTTTTGAGCGTCATGCGGGTGATTTTCAACTGGAAAGGCTCGATCCAGAAGCCGTAGATGACGGCGGCAGTTCCCATGAGTTGGACAAGGACAAACAGCCACAGTGGAAAGGGAATCAGGGCAAAGAAGCAGCGGGCGATTGCCAGTTGCAGAACGGCTGGTTTGGCAGGGCCAAAGGAGCGGCTTGTGTGGGGCAGCCAGGCGACCAGGTTCCAGTCAATGAGGATGATGCCAAAGAGAATCAGGCTGCGGGTGAAAGACTGGTGGATGAGGGAAAAGATAGTCCCGATGGCAGTGAGGACAATAAGTGTCAGGATAAAGACGATAAGGGAAGTGCGCTCGTAGTCTTTCAGCCAATGGAGGATGAAATCGAATGGATTCCCGCGGGTTCCGGGAAAGTTTTTGTGATTGGAAAAGTCTTTTTCAGGAATCACAGTTACCCTGATGGGCTTGATGTTTTCAAAGGAATTGAGTCCAGCCCCTTGAAATAAGGCTTGATGTCGAGGACAGGAGTGCCATCCAGGGCGTCAATTCCGGAAATATGCAGGACATTCCCATCAACGCCCAATAATTTTACAAGGCTTAAACCAATGGGGTTTGGGCGCAGGGGGGTGCGGCTGGCAAAAAGTCCGACAGGTGCTGCTTGACCGTGGTGAGGTGTGACAACCCATTTGATGGGTTCAGTCTGACGGTCCAGCCAGTAAATAATAAAGATATGCGAGTGCTTTTCCAGGCGAAAAAGGCCTTGCTCATTAGCAGGATCGATTGAAATGTAGAAAACCCCTTCAGCCTCAGTGATTGACTGACGAGGAGCATGTTTTGTATAGGGGGTGTGAATTATCCCGATAGGGTGAAATTGCATTTTTGAGGATTTCAAGGCGATGTATTAAGACCGCCCTTGAGTTCCTTCTGTAAATCCCTGAGAGCTTCCCAATTTTTTGATGCAGCCAGTTTGGCTTGTTCAGGCCAGGTTGTTGGAACGCCACGGCTTTTCGCTGTTCTTAGA
Organism: Anaerolineaceae bacterium; assembly: GCA_021107195.1. Taxonomy (GTDB): domain Bacteria; phylum Chloroflexota; class Anaerolineae; order Anaerolineales; family Anaerolineaceae; genus SMBSF63. Next base: position 12,503 of record JAIOTF010000219.1, read on the forward strand.
ATTTCTTTGATTTCATCAGGCGTGAGAGTTGCCAAAGCTTCAAAGCTGGTGATCCCGGCCTGGTTTAAAATACCTTCTGTCTTTGGCCCAATTCCTTCAATGCATTTCAAATCGTCAGCTTTTGTGGTTGGGGAAGCAGCCTTGGGAGTAGGTTTTGCTTGTGGCTTGGACTGCGGAACAGCGGGAATTGCTCTAGCCGGGGTTTTGGAAACAGGATGCACTTCATCGA
>JAIOTF010000304.1 GCA_021107195.1 Anaerolineaceae bacterium
GGAATCAAGCAAGAGATGTTCACGGAGCGGCAACCATCCGGTGAGTTTTCCTGCCCTTCGACGGTTATCACTCCGTTCGATGTGATTGTTTCCAGATCCCAATCATATATTTTAGAATATGGCGCCTCCTTTTGCTCGTTTATTACGAACGTGGTTACATATTCCAGACCTTCACCGTTATCTTCTCTAATCCCCAGGAACAACTGAAAAAGCGATCCTGATTGTTTTTGTTTTTTTATTTTTCGAATGAACTTTTTACTCGAAAGACTTTCATCGAGCAATCGCAAATACGTTTGTTCATTGGATGCAGTCGATACCACGACTTGCGCTTTAATTTCTTCGCCGGAAGTTGTCTTGATACCGATAGCATTTTTGTTTTCTGTCAAGATTTTATCAACCGGTTTGGACACAACGACTTGTCCCCCGTGGTTATCTATATAATCTACCAGAGCATCTATAAGAGTTTTTGTGCCCCCCTTTATCAGATTCATTCCCTCGTCGCCAAGGTGATGTACTGCCCACATATTCGCATAACTCACAAAACTTTGTTCTTCGAGCGGCAGGGTTGTATAGGCACCAAGCATTGTCAGAAAAACAATAATTTCCTCATCTTCGAAGAAATCATCCATAAATTCACGCGTTGTCTTGCTTGCATATTTAGCAAACAACCTGTGCCTGGTAAGAATGACGAGCGGATTAACAACATTTTGACTTGCTACATAATGAATCCCCTCTACAATTTTAAACATGGCTGCAAAATATCTGTTGATATTTTCCTTTTCGTGCGGGAACAGGTCGATTACATTTTGTTGATATTTTTCGATATCTGAATCAGCCGCCAATATCTTCTTCCCAGACCTCACTACATAAGCAGGGTTTATCGGTTGCAATTCAACTTTTTTGCCTATCTTTTCGAGCAAGTCGTATAGCACGCCGCCGGGATTCCTGATGCCCGACACACGATGTCCACCGGCTTCAAAAGTAAAGCCTTGGCGGGTAAACATGGTGGTTGCGCCGCCGTGAATAAAGTGCTGCTCCAGAACCAAAACCGAAATACCCTCAGAGACCAAATTCGCGGCAGTAACTAACCCCGCCATTCCTGAACCGATAATAATTACGTCGTAGCGATCTTTTTTAATTTCCTTTTGATATTTCATCCTCTTCTCCTCAGTATAGGCCCGGCGGGACGCAGTTTCTGGTGTCCAAATTGCCATGAGGTCATATCATCTCCCGAGCGCGCTTGACCATCATCCTCTTGAACGGTTTCAGACGCTTCAGGATGCTGAACAAGGGCACGGGGACAATCTCCTGGTTTGCTCGCCGTTCAGTCGAACGCCGGACACGTCCCTCTGTCGCCAACTCGCGGCCTGCTTGTTCGTAGGCTGCGTAGACGTCGAGTATTTTGGGAACTTTCTTTTCGCGCTCCGGGTCATGGCCGTGCCCCGACAAGCGTCCCCGTTGCGCACCAGCGCACCGACCTGGGGCGCGTCCAGAAACCTGGAGAAGGTCCGAAAGTATGCCAGTGCATTTTGAGGAGTTTCATTCTCCAGGCTATCGCAGCAGACGAGAGCGACAAAGGGTTTCGAACAAATGGCGTGATCCACTTGATGGAACATCAACCCGCTTTTGGATATACTCAAATCTCCGCTGTTTCCCCGGCTGTAGAATCGTTCGAGAAACGTCTTGAGCAGCCCCGACATTCCGAACACGTAAACCGGCGTGGCGTACACAACGATATCCGCCTCGGCCATCTGGCGAAATACCGCCGCAACGTCGTCCTTGCCATCGTGGATACACTCGAGGGAATGCTCCGCGGTCTGACACTGTCCGCAAGCCAGACAGCGATTGATCCTGAGACAGGCGAGGGTGACGACCTGGCACTCGGCCCCGGCCGCTGCGGCTCCTGCAAAGAGTTTATCAATCAAAAAGCGAGTGTGCCCCTTGTCGCCCCGGTAGCTGGCGTTGATAGCGAGAAACTTCATTTTGTTTTGCTTTCACAAATGAACTCACAATATTCATTTCCTTCGAAAATCGTATTGCCCGGCCCATTTCTGTGAAACAAAACTTTGTCAGGGCAGTAAATATTGTAGAGAGCATTGTCTACATTACACATGATCTGCGTAAGCTCAGGTACGCCAAGCCGTTTGAAAAGGCCCCTGTGTAAACAGCTTTTTACTCTGAAATGGTATTTTTCGTCCGACGATTCGACGATCTCTTTGATATTGGTTCTCGTTGGACTTTCTGAAATAGCCATCTCGTGATATTTCTTCAAGCTTTCAAACGAGCGTTCGGTCTCGGCATACCGGAAATTTCCCAACTGTACCGAAAGCGCGACAGGGATCATGATGGCCTGTACAGTTGACAAAGCTCGTTCTGCATCAACTTTCTCTTTCAGGATGATATACATTGATGCAATCATTGCTACCTGGGTTTTTATATCGCCCGGAAGCTTTTTGGGTAATCGCTGCTTCAATTGGGAGGCTTTCATCGCGGTTCTTAATAAAAACCAAAACGGGTTTTTCATGTATCCCTTCAGCCCTCCATAAACAATGAATACAGTCGCTGGAATTGCTTTGTGTTCAACAGATGTTATTAGCATTTTTTCTCCTCTTCAGAGTTAACTCTCGATTATCTTTTGAAGCGGCTTGATCATTTCATCTTTCATTTTTTTGTTGACTTCTTTTCTGAAGGCTGGCGATTTTAACAAAAGCGACATGATGGCGCTTTGAATGCGCATTTTGTAATTCTTCTGCGGAAAATCGAATAGCCCAAGTTTTTTGTAGGTCAGATAATCAGCCCGGAAAGGAAAGCGCAGGCGTCCCCAAATTTCATCCCGGAAGAGTTTCCTCCCGCCTACACCCAGGAAGGTTGGCGTCTTGACATAACCGCTGTCGGCAAACTGAACGAGGGTCCTGGCGAGGTTCTGCAGCAGGCTGTCGATTTGGGCGGAATCTCCGTATTCATCGGTCACAATTCCAACCAGGTTGGCATGCTGAATCTCGACATATGCCTCCAAGACCTGTCTGAGATTGGGTATCTGGCTCAATGCACCGGAGATAATAAAACCTATCTGCTTTCCAATCAACGATGGCGCGTGACCATTGAAAAAAGACCTGTCAAAGAACATCTTCCACCGCGAAGACAGATACCGGTCTTGAATCGTCCCCGCAAAAATAAGGATGTCCGCAGTCTTCAGCTTTGTATTGTAAAAATCGATATAGTCATCCTTGCCCTGGTACACGCATTGATTGTCATAAGCGCATTGGATACAGCCCAGACACGATCCTTTAATATCCAGCGCATGTAAGTTGATCACTTCGATCTCGCCGGAAAAGGATGCCTGGAATTTCTCGACCATCCTGACTAAATTTACCTGGTACTCTTGAGAATCTGTTACCACAACAACCTTTTTGCCGCCCGCGTTCACTGAATCCCCCGCCTCACCAGGGAGATAGTCAAAGTCTCGCCGGGCTACCGGTATATAACTCTTCGGGGTGGGCGCTCTGTTTTCGATGGCATCGAAAAAGTTCCCGGCAAACAGGTGCAGGCGCTCTCTTTCCGCCGCTTTCCGCAGATCGCCCATATCCGCAGAAAATGACTCCACAGATCTCATATTCAAATCGTCACAGATCGCGTGGATGTAATTGTGCGCCGTGTGGTCGAAGAAATGGATGGACGTGGTCAGACAGGCGGTGTACTTGTCCGCAAAAACGGATTCTGCGTTTCTTTCGAAGATCAACTCGATGAAGCGCTTGTAATTGGCGGGCACGAGAAAGAAGTAAACTGGAAAAGCCCACAAAACGCCGTCTGAAAACTTGACTTCATTGAGAATCTCCTGAAAAGCGCTTTCGTCTGACTCTATCTTCTTAATTCTCTGTGAGATGTTGATGATATTAAACTCGTGCTCTGGATACTCTTTTTGAATATAGTGCACATATTGCATGGTAACGCTTATCATCCCTTTTGGGCTGCCATTCAAAACTGTGATTTTCATTGCATTAGTTCCTTGTCTATGCTCTCGATTTTATCAATAGCTTCTTCACACCACTCGATCCAGCCCTGCTCGTATCGGATGCCCATATCCAGGGTCAGACCCCAGAAGACACCTTCCCGCACCATCCCTGTGGCCTCCACGTTCTGCTGCACCGCCTCCCGCACCTTCTCATGATAAGCCGTCAGTTGCTCCTGATGCAGCCTCATTTGGTGGCGTAGTTGGGCCAGGATTTCTCCCTGCTCCAGCCTCCCACCGAAAAAGACTTTGATCAAAAAAGGCTCCCGGATTGATGACACATCTGTCGGTTCCTGCTGCCAGCGTTGTAATTCCCCGCGCCCGGCTTCGGTGATGTGATAAACCTTGCGATTGGGTCTGTCTTCCTGATAATCTACTTCCATCGTCAGCCAGCCATTTTCCCTCATTCGGTTCAGAGCGGGGTAAATCTGGCTGAGCTTGGCATTCCAAAAGTAGTAGATCGAGCGGTCGAAGTGCTGTTTCAAATCGTAGCCGGTCATGGGCTGGTAACTCAAAAAACCCAATAAAGCATGTTTTAGTGGCATGACTAGATCCTTTCTATTCTCTATATATAACCACTGATACACTATATCAATAATTATATATATAAACAACGTTATAATACTTTAAAATTCCACCGTTGTCAAGTTGTCAGGACTAAATACCAAAAGGGGTGTGGAGAGCCCCTCTTCTGCTCCCACACCCCTTTTCGGTAATCCTGCCAAACCAGATTTATCCGATCAACCTTCCATCCCGCATCCGTATCACTCGTCCTGCTGCTGACTCCGGGTCGCAAATTTCAAATTTACTGAAACCAGACATAATAAAGTAGGACTTTCGCTCATACAGGTTGAAAAGCTGCAATGGTCGGGTTGCGAAGTTCAGCTCGCAAATAATCGCTAAATA